>NZ_MJGC01000121.1 GCF_001746915.1 Desertifilum tharense IPPAS B-1220 | reverse complement strand
GCTGATAGCTACTGAAAATATCTAAATCACAATCTATATTCAGCCATAAACTTGAAAACCCCCGCGCCCTATATTCATATAAGATTGAATATAGATATTCCCAGCTTTGAGCTTCATCAAAAAAAATGGATTCTCCTGTAATACCTTGAAGATAAGAAGGCGTGATTTTTAGCAAACGGTAAAAAATATTTGAAGGCTGGTAGGGATAACTTATGAAAATTTCATTGGGCTTGAAATAAGTGTAAGAGCTTGATGCGTTCTTAATTGCTTCTAAAACCTCAATTATTTTGGGATCAAAGCAGCTTCTTGATTTTGCATAAGAAAATGTACACTTAAAAACTGTGTCCCTTTCTTCAATAAACCAAGTATCTACTAAAAAACCTTCCAAATCACTAATTTTAAGCCCAGGATAAAAATCTCTTAAAGAATTTGAATTTACAATCATATATTTTTTAATTACTATTTTTGCAAATATAGTGTATTCGGCAAAAGAAAATTGTCTACCGTCAAGCATTATCTTCTTGCCTTGCCGCTACTAAAAGATCTGAAAGTGTTTGAGCAGCTTCGTGTCACTATTAACTTCTAGGACGCAACAAAAAGACTCGATACGGTCGGCGTGCAACAGGATTGTTAGGCAGTAAGAGGGCTAGTCAACTGAATAGCCGATGAAGAAGATTTCTGAGGGTTGGTTGTTCTCATAAAGGATGATGTATCGGCTCTCACCCCGTCCGATTGTGTCCCACAAATGATCGTATACATCGTAGCCTGTCTCTTCCCAATGCTCAGGTTCCCCTTCAGCAATGATGATATATTCTACCATCTGCCTTGTCGGTTTATCTGTGCCAAATAAAGCCAGAGTCTCATCAGTGGATAAAGTCCAAGACGCGAGAATCTCTGGGGATTCACTAACTTTCTGGATATCGAGAATAGAGCCTGTTCCGCTATCTTCAGCGTCTTCTAAAGCCGCTTCAATTGAAGCGTGGCAGGCACCTGGAGATAGAGATTGAGCATTAGGCGGAAAGTTGAATTGGGACATCCACATTGAAGGGTCGTGCATATTCATAGCAGGATCATACCTTCCTGCTTCAAACTCCTGTTGACGTAGAGCGTGTAATGCACTGTTGACATCAGGTTGGTACTTGGTGAAGTAAAAGTAAGGGTGAGATCCCATTTAACTGCCCTCAATTTCTCGCTTGGATAGTGAACAGTTTATCTACTCTATGGAGTCTAGTCAGCCACCTCCCAAGAAACTGCTGGATCAAGTTCGTGATGCCATTCGTGTGAATCACTACTCGTACCGCACCGAAAAAACCTACGTTCAATGGATTTGCTGCTTTATTCTTTTTCACGAAAAGCGGCATCCTAAAGAGATGGGAGTGCCTGAGATCGAGGCATTTTGACTCATTTGGCTGTTGAAGGAAATGTAGCCTCTTGTATACCCATAAAGTTCATCAGTTCTTTGTGTTTTATGATGGAAAGATGCAAAAGCTTACGATAACCCGACCTGACGACTGGCATTTACATCTACGCGATGGTGCGGCACTGAAAGCGGTTCTGCCCCATACGGTGCGGCAGTTTGCCCGCGCGATCGTTATGCCGAATTTGAAGCCCCCGGTACGCACGGTAGCGGATGCTGCGGCCTATCGCGATCGCATCCTTGCAGCCATTCCAGAGGGCGGACAGTTTGAGCCACTGATGACGCTTTACCTCACCGATAACACCAGCCCTGAAGAAATTATCGCGGCTAAAGAATCCCAGTTTGTCAAGGCGGTCAAATATTATCCAGCGGGTGCAACGACCAATTCGGACTTGGGTGTAACGGACATTCGGAAGTGCGATCGCGTTTTTGAAGCGATGCAGCAGGTAAATCTCCCCCTATTGCTACACGGGGAAGTGACCGATTCAGATGTGGATATGTTCGACCGTGAGAAAGCGTTTATCGAACGGCATTTGATTCCCCTCAAGCAGCGATTTCCCAACCTGCGCGTAGTGCTTGAACACGTTACCACCTCAGATGCCGTGCAGTATGTCCTATCTGCCAACAACATCGCCGCAACGATTACGCCCCAACATTTGTTATTTAACCGCAATATTCTATTTCAAGGTGGCATTCGCCCCCATTTCTATTGCTTGCCCATCTTAAAACGTGAGGAACATCGCCTGGCCCTGTTGCAAGCAGCAACCTCTGGTAATCCTAAGTTTTTTCTAGGCACCGATAGCGCCCCTCATCCTCGCAATGGCAAAGAAAGTTCCTGTGGCTGTGCGGGGTGCTATTCAGCTTTGCACGCGATGGAGTTATATGCAGAAGCGTTTGAAAGCGTTAATGCCTTGAATAAACTTGAAGCTTTCGCCAGCTTCTATGGGCCCGATTTTTATCAACTCCCACGCAATACCGAACAGATTACTTTAACTAGAACAACCTGGCGCGTCCCCGATGAAGTTCCCTTTACTGAATCTGGACTCGTACCCCTACGGGCAGGTCAGGAGATGACGTGGCAAATGCTTGATACAGTATGAATGCTAGCCTTCTAGTTGACTCAAACTTGGAGGAGTAGCGATCGCACTTCCCCCTCAACAATTGGTACGATCGAGTCTAAGAGTTAGAAGGCTGGACGGTTACTTATGGTTTCTCAAGCCACTTCGCTTTCAACTTCAGAGATCGTCTATCCCGATAGCGATGGTCAGCCGATGTCTGATAATACTAAACAATTTCGCTGGATCGTGGTCGTGCAGCAAAATCTGGAGTGGTTGTTTGCAGACCATTCCCAGGTTTTTATCGCGGGTGACTTATTGTGGTATCCCGTTCAAGGAAATCCTAAAGTGCGCCAAGCACCCGATGTTATGGTTGTCTTTGGCAGACCAAAGGGCGATCGCGGTTCTTATCAACAGTGGAATGAAGGCGATATTGTCCCCCAGGTGGTGTTTGAAATTCTCTCTCCGGGCAATACCCTGACTGAGATGAACAAAAAGCAGGTCTTTTACGACCGCTACGGCGTTGAAGAATACTATCTTTATGACCCGGAACGCAACGATCTCAGTGGGTGGTTGCGATCGCAAGAACGCTTAGATGTCATCGATCCCATCGCCGACTGGGTGAGTCCTCGCCTAGGCATTCGTTTCGACTTATCGGGAGAGGAATTAGCCTTAATTCGTCCTGATGGCGAACGTTTTGCCACCTATGTCGAGATTCAACGACAACTGGCTCAACTGCAAGCTAGGGTACTAGAAGCAGAGTCTTTATTAGAACAAGAACGCCTTCGCGCCGAACAAGAAAGCCTTCGCGCCGAACGCTTGGCCCAACGGCTACGCGAGGCAGGCATTGACCCAGATGCGATAGAAACATAATTGCCAAAGTCTAGACCCCAATCAGTGAGGTTCGCTGTATGCTTGCATCAATATAGGGGTATGTCGCTGGAGCCAAATCAATGATGAATGCTTTAACACTGCAACTCCCTTCAGCTTTTCAAATGACTAATGAACAGTTTGCACAGCTTGCGGCGGTCAACAAAAACTTGCGCTTAGAATTAACCTCTACCGAAGAACTCATAATTATGCCGCCCACTGGGGGAGAAACAGGAAATCGAAATTTTGAGATTTATATTGATTTAGGGCTATGGAACCGTCAAACTCGGTTAGGTAAAGCCTTTGATTCCTCCACAGGTTTTCGTTTACCTCAAGGTGGAACTCGTTCTCCAGATGTGGCTTGGTTACGCATGGAACGATGGGAAGCCTTGAGTGAAGAACAGCGAAAGGGATTCTTACCTTTGTGTCCTGACTTTGCGGTAGAACTTGTCTCAGAAACGGATAACTTGGAAGATACGCAGAAAAAAATGCGGGAGTATCTAGAGAACGGATTGCGATTAGGATGGTTAATTAATCCCAAAACTCGACAGGTTGAAATTTATCGCCCGAATCAAGCTGTGGAAGTTTTAGAGTCCCCGACAACGTTATCGGGTGAAGATGTTCTACCGGGTTTTGTGTTAAATTTGCAACCTATTTTTGCATAGGGGGAGAGATAGGAATTTTGCGATTACCAGACGCGATCGCACTCAGCTTCTGTAGCGCGTCTGGTAGACTTGCACCTTACAACTCTTGGGGAGAAGAGGCGGGCATTTGGCTCATTTTCTCTAAGTCAAGAACCTTGTCGAGTTCTTCGGTGGTCATCAGTTGGCGTTCTAGGACAATTTGGCGTAAGGACTTGCCCGTTTCTAGAGATTCCTTGGCGACGGCGGCGGCGTTGAGATAGCCGATATGGGGGTTGAGGGCGGTGACGAGGGCTAGACTGCCTTCAGCATAGGCCAAACAGCGATCGCGATTAGCGGTAATCCCTTCTAAACATTGTTGCGTCAAGGCGGCGATCGCATTTCCCAATATCTCAATACTGTGAATCAGATTATGGGCAATCAGCGGCATCATTACATTTAATTCTAATTGTCCGGCTTGGGCAGCCAGGGCGATCGCGCTATCGTACCCCATCACCTGGAAACAGACCATTGAAGTCATTTCCGTCATCACCGGATTATATTTCCCTGGCATAATCGAAGAACCGGGTTGCACGGGGGGGAGTTGAATTTCCTTAAAACCCGTTTTTGGCCCAGAATCCATTAAACGCAGATCGTGGGAAATTTTGACCAAATCTTGCGCGAGGTTGCGTAATGCACCAGAAACATGGACGAACGGGGACATACTCTGCATCGCCGCCATCAGATGGCGGGAGGGTTCTACGGTTTGTCCAATTAAGTCGGAAAGCAGTTGCGCCACCCGGAAGCGATAGAGAGGATGCGTATTCAAACCCGTTCCTGTAGCACTTCCCCCTAAGCCTAACTGAGTGAGATCGATGGCGGCCATTTCAATGCGGGCCATGTGATCGTTGAGAATTTGCGCCCAAGCGCGGAAGCCTTCTCCCAAGCGGACGGGAACCGCGTCTTGTAGGTGGGTTCTGCCCGATTTAATCACATCTTGGAATTCCTCAGCTTTGGTGTCTAAGGTGGCGATCGCATCCGATAAAGCCGGATACAAGCCATGCTCTAATGCTAATAATCCCCCAATCCGGATCGCGGTGGGAATCACATCATTGGTAGATTGACCGTAATTGACATGATCGTTGGGGCTGACGCGCTTGTAGTTGCCCTTTTGGTCGCCTAAAATCTCTAAGGCGCGGTTGGCGAGAACCTCATTAACGTTCATGTGGTGGGAGGTTCCAGCCCCCGCTTGATAGATATCAACAACAAACTGATCGCGCAATTGACCTTGCAAAATTTCATCGGCTGCTTGAACAATGGCTTGACTCACATCTTTAGGAATGCAGCCAAGTTCGCCATTGGCGATCGCCGTCGCTTTTTTAATTAAAAGACAAGCATCGACATAGGTGGGTAAGGGGGGAAGTCCGCTGATCGGGAAGTTTTCCATCGCCCGTAGGGTCTGAATCCCATAATAGGCATCGTTTGGGATTTGTCTTTCTCCCATTGAGTCTTTTTCGATCCGGTATGGTTCAGTCATGTCAGTCCACGTCAGGCATTACCCAAAAATCATCGCACGAACTCGCCAAGCGGGGGGCGAAAATTGCGATCGCCTCAAATTCTACCCTCTGCAACCATTCCCTTTTAATTAAAGTTTGTGTAAATCTACTGGAGCAAAATCACGCAACTCCGAGGATTTTCAGAGGTTTAACGCCCTCTGTTCGATAAAGAAATGGTGAATTTACGGTAAATCTGGCATTCGTCACGTCAGTTAGTGAATTTAAATCACACAGTTCGCCATCACATTCCCCCATCTTAAAGAAGAAAGGACTGGTTCGCAGTATCCGTGAATTTACCCGTCAGGTTCTTAAAACCATGAGCACTGTTTTAGTCGTCGATAAAAACCCTGCCTTACGGGAGGCGATCGCTAATTTGCTTTTGCAAAATGGGATTAGCGTTCAAGAAGCGGCTGATGGCAAAGAAGCGATAGAAAAAGTACAGTCACGCGCCCCAGATTTAGTGATTACTGATATTGTAATGCCGTGGATTAATGGTTACGAACTCTGCCAATGGCTCAAAACCGAAGCGAGTCTTAAACCCCGAATTCCGGTTGTCATTTGTTCTAATCGCAATAATGAATTTGACCGCTATTGGGGAAAGAAAAAGGGAGCCGATGCTTTTATTAACAAGCCCCTACAAGCGAGAGAGCTAATTGAAACAGTCAAGCAGTTTTTCGTTTAAACAAAAAAGTCCGGTCAATAACTGACCGGACAAAAGCTTAATCAATCATTCATTCAGTAGACAACAACACTGAAAACAGAGTAATGCACTAACCTTGTTCGATATTAACCTTCACAACTTTTGCCTTTTCTGCTTCAGCTTTGGGTAAAGTTAAGTGAAGAATACCATCTTTGTAATCGGCGCTGACATTCGTGTTTTGGATGCGTGCAGGTAGTGGAATCACGCGTTGGAATTGACCGTAGTGAAACTCTGTTCGAGTGACGCCGTTTTCTTCTGTTCTCGCTTCAGATTTCCGTTCGCCTTTAACAGAAACTGTGTTTTCCGAGACTTGAATATCGAGATCTTTGGCATCAATTCCAGGCACTTCCAGCTTGAGGCGGATGGCTTCGGCGGTTTCTTCAATTTCGGCTGGAGGAACGCGGACTAACTTTTGAGCAGCATCCCAAAGATCGGAAGTGCTTAGTTCATCAAACAGGCGGTTCATCTGACGGTTTAGCGTGTTGATTTCTTGCCAGGGGTTCCAACGAACTAAACTCATAATCAACTCCCTTTGTTTCTAGTAGCTGAGTAAGGGTTGGTCTTAGCCTTACACTTTTTATATTAGTCCGTTCTAAAAGTAGGTGATTTCGGTTTTTGTCCCTGATTTGGGGGGGATTACCCTACCCGCACTTTAGAGCATTAGACTGACATGAAGCAATGCGTTCTAGTAATAGTCGCCAACCTACTAAAGCAAATCGCGCTAACCCATAACTCGAAAATGTTGTGGGAACGAACCTGGTAATGGAAAATGTCCGATGGGTAAGGTTCAACGACTGATAGTTGAGCCATTACTCGCCGTTTCTCCACCCGACTTGTTAAGCCAATTGAGCATAATTGCATCCAACGGTTTGATGAGTCTGAAATGGTTATTACTCTGTCGCTTCCAAAGGTTAACTAAAATTTGTAAATCGCGATATGGGAAGATGAGGATATCGGTTTGCAAGTCGTCTTGACGCGTATCTGCGTCCTGATTAACTGACAAAACCGCTGAAAGTCCTATTCTGCCGTAGGTTGGGTTGAGGTACGAAACCCAACACCACCCTTGCTATCCTTCCCGATATCACAAAAGTCCCATTCTGCCGTAGGTTAGATTGAGGTACGAAACCCAACACCACCCTTGGTATCCTTCCCGATATCACAAAAGTCCCATTCTGCCGTAGGTTGGGTTGAGGTACGAAACCCAACACCACCCTTGCTATCCTTCCCGATATCACAAAAGTCCCATTCTGCCGTAGGTTAGATTGAGGTACGGAACCCAACACCACCCTTGGTATCCTTTCCCGTATCACAAAAGTTGCACTTTGCACGCCGCTATCAATTAGATTAGCTCTGGTTATCAAGGCTTCGATAAGCTTAAGAAAATATAAACTCTTGATAACTAAATAGCGATATATGGTTATATAAAGACTTGTAGCAATAAATTCGAGCTGGGTATTCACTTGCATCTGGTCACTTCTTGATTGTTGTCTCGACCGCAGGGATACGAGGTTAACGTCTAGCCTCACCCAGTTTTCCTTAGTCGGAGGTTAGTTTGATGGGATTTTTGTTCAAAGATTCACCTCGCATTCTCCTTTAGCTGGCAAGTTGCAGCAAATATTACCTTAGTCCCAGTATTAAGACGGATGCTTTCTCCGGAGTCCCTGACTAGCGAGAAGACTTGAGTAAAGCCACCTCACACAAATGCAAACTTACCGTTCGGCGCTTCATGACTCAACAACCGCAATTAACAAAAGACCCTCAGCCACTCGTTCTGAGTTGGACAAATTTAATCTTCTTCGCGATTATTCACGCCTTAGCTTTGTTATCACCCTGGTTTTTTACTTGGTCAGCCTTGGGCGTCACCCTACTTTTACATTGGTTTTTAGGCAGCATTGGGATTTGCTTGGGGTATCATCGTTTACTGAGCCATCGTAGCTTTCAAGTCCCTAAACCCTTAGAATATGCGATCGCCCTCATTGGCGCGACAGCCATGCAAGGCGGCCCGATTTTCTGGGTTTCCGGCCATCGTTTGCACCATGCCTACACAGAAGACGTAGATAAAGACCCCTACTCTGCACGTCGCGGCTTCTGGTGGAGTCATGTCCTGTGGATTCTCTACCCGCAAAAACAATTTTTCAACGCCGAACAATATAATCGATTTGCCCCAGACTTAGCCAGAGACCCCTTTTACCTGTGGCTAGATCGCTATTATCTGCTGTTGCAAATTCCTTTAGGCATTCTTTTATATACTCTCGGTGGTTGGCCGTTTATCATCTGGGGAATGTGCTTGCGGGCGGTTTTATTGTGGCATAGCACTTGGCTGATTAATTCTGTCACCCATGTTTACGGCTATCGTACCTTTGAAGTTAACGATAACTCCCGCAACCTCTGGTGGGCGGCCATTCTCACCTATGGGGAAGGTTGGCATAATAATCATCACGCCTATCCCCAAGTGGCAAAAGCGGGATGGCGCTGGTGGGAGATTGATGTTACCTGGTGGGTTATTGCTAGTTTGCGCCTGGTGGGTTTAGCGAAAAAGGTGATTATGCCACCCCCGCAAGCGCTGAGTAATAAGGGGGTTTAATACCGGGATGGGTTAACGCGGCTAAACCGTTAGCCCATCTGACTGAAGCTTTGTTTGTTGAGGTTAACAATGCTCTATTTATGGTTTAAGGCGTTTCATATTATTGGAATTGTGGTTTGGTTTTCCGGCTTGTTTTATCTGGTGCGCCTATTTGTTTATTATGCCGAAGCCAACTTGCAACCGGAGCCTGCACGGGGAATTTTGCAACCGCAATATCGTTTGATGGCGCAACGGCTGTATAACTTGATTACTACGCCTGGAATGATTTTAACGTTGGCGATGGCGATCGCCCTATTGCAAGTAGACCCCACCTTAATTCAGAGTCCGTGGTTGCAATGTAAGTTAGTCTTTGTTATCGGGGTGGTGGCGTATCATTTCTATTGCGGCTATCTGTTAAAGCAGATTGAGAAAGGACAAAGTGACTGGAACGGTCAACAATTCCGCATTTTGAACGAAGTCCCCACAATTTTATTAATTGCGATCGCCCTTTTAGCCGTTTTTAAGCAAACCTTACCCCTCAATACGCTACTGGGAACGTTAGGGATAGCCATTAGCGCGATCGCGATTATCTTTTGGTTATACGCCAAACAGCGCCAACGCCTCAGCCAGCAAACGCCTTAATTGTCCGGCTGTAATAACAAAACGGAGTGAACCGGGCGCGGGACTCCCCGACCGTAGAAGACCTGACCGCGATAATATAACGCAGAAGAACTGCCGCCATCCAGGTTAAGCGCGGTTTCGGCTCCGAGCGATCGCATTAGTTGGGCTAACTCGATTAAACTCATCCCAGAGGGTTCGCTGCTATCGGGCTTTTGGGCCACCATCACCCACAGGATATCGCCATTGGGGGTAAGACCGATCGCCGTTCTAGCATTGGCGCGATCGATACCTAACGGATCGCGGACGATCTGACCGTTTTCAGTTTCTAAAAACCCTTCTTCCTGTAGCGTCATTTCCGGAAGCAAACGAGGCCCCCCACCCAACGCATCGACGATCTGACAGCCGGGGGGTGGGAGTTGGCGAGGGTTGGCGATCGCATAGCGTACCGTTCCCGCACAAACCAAGCGGCGAAACTCGCTACGATTGAGGATGCGATCGAGGTAGGGTGCTAGGTTGGGATTTTCCATCAAGCGTTCGTTCGCCTGCGGATCGGCAATCAGTTCTCCCTGTCGCACAATATAAGAGGTGGTTTTCTGATTGAGGGGATCGAAAAAGCCCCCATTTAAAACCGCGATCGCTTGATACTTTTGGGCAAACTCTTCCACTGTCTCTAGCTGCGGCGACAGGGCAGGGACAACCTGAAACCCCGAATTTGCTGGAATCTGCAAAATATAGACATTGCTGTGGCGGTTAGCCTGCGTGGTGAAGCGAACTTCAGGGGGGGTGGTTGGAGCTTGGGCGATCGCCGAACTCACCTCAACCTCATGAATTGGCGCACAAGCTTGAAGAAGCAACCCACTCCAACAACCCAGGGATAGTAAACTCAGCAGCCAAAAGTTTTTCATCTATTTTTCCCCTGGTTCTGCGTTGTTTACCTCCCTAGTATTTTAGGGCTTTGTCATATCTGCCTTATCGGGTACTGCCTTGGGTAGCACAGACCGTTTTTCATCCACGGTTTGCAAGGGTAAGCCGAGATGTCGGCGGGCGTCTTGTTCGGCCATTTCCCAATCTTGCTTGCTATCAAACTGGCTTTCATCGAGTAATGCACTATCGCGCATTGCTTCATCAGGCGTTGGGGTGCGTCCGCGTTTCCATTTATATCTAAAATCCATGATTTGACCTCTTGGAGCTTCTCCCTTTAAATGTGTCGGAAATAGCAATTTCAAACTCTACCAAGAGAAGCAATTATAGCAAAGTGCTGTGGCGCTAGCTTCTGCACAGCAGCGTGCTGAGTTAAAAACCAGGCAAAATTTAGCGACCTCGTGCAGAGCATCCCTGGAGTTTATACTCTAGGGTGACGATCGCACTTTAGCGCTACCGAGAGTGAAAGCTGGAAACCTGTATTTTTCTTACGGGTTCTGCTCCGCCAACCATATCTCTAAATCGGATAAATTGGAGAAATCTAACAACGCCTCGGCTAAGGCTTCTAGTTGGGTAAGAGATAAACTATTAATTTGTTCTTTGGCTGCTTCTGGCACTTCTCCCACTCGTCGAGTCAATTGGCGCAGAATCAGCAATTTTGCTTCATCTTCTTTCGCTTCTTGATATACCCGCGTTTCCTGTAACCGGATTCCTAACATGGCTTCTACCTCCGCTCGGCTCAACTGGGCAAACTTGTAAACCATAATCGTGGTTAGCATCTCTATGATGGCACGACTGGGTTGTGGGGGTAGCTCCTGTTGCGATCGCGCTAGTAAATTTCGAGCTTCCACTACGGCTCGTTCTTCCTGAAGCGTGGTTAAGACCATTAAAGCAACCCCTAGCGGTAGTTGAGCGATTTCGCCCAATTCATCCAAATAGACTCTGTGCATCTGTTCGCTTGTCAACAAAGCCCGATAGGGATGAGTTTGAGTTTGCTCAACTGAGCGCGAGGGGTAGATGACTACAGCTTGCCAATCATCGAAGCGGTTGCGGTTGCGATAAAAATAGAGAAATAGTTCTCCAAACAACCGCTCATACAGTTGTTCATCCTTTTGAAACTGAACTTCACAGAAGTAGACGACTCCAGGTGTTTCGGATTCAGGCGGGAGAAATACCCCATCGATTTCAAACTTGGGTTCTTTCACTGCAACTGAGTCAAACCGATAGCTTGGGGCATTAGCTGGAGGATTTTCCAGTAGATCAAACAGGAGTTGTGGCGATTGTTGGAACAATTGGTAAAAGATGGAATCTCGCCGCATAATCAGAAGATGAGGACAGTGGTATCCATCGCAATATTAGCTGAGTTTGGTAATTTAACGACTCAGTTACTCAGCACGTTGCGATCGCTTCCCCAAGCGTACTCCTCGAATCGATCCGAGCAGTGCGACGACAGAAGCGATCGCGCGGGTGGGTTGAAACGATTTAGACGGCTTTGGAGAAGCGATCCAATTGGTGATGTCTCAGGTAAGTATCGAAAACTGAGGCAATATTTCTGATTAACAAGCGTCCAATGGGAGTGACTTCTATTCGGTGAGGATAGACGTGCAATAGTCCATCGGCTTCTAGGAGACGCAAATCGTATTTTTCTTGAGCAAAATAGCCTTCAAAGTCTAAGTCAAAGCTGAGATGATATTTTTCTTCGATATCGTTTTGGCAAAGCTGAAACTGACACATCAGTTCCATAATAATACTGCGACGAATAATATCTTCTCGGCTGAGAGCAACGCCGCGTTCAATGGGTAATTCGCCCTTGTCGATGGCTTGGTAGTAGGATTTTAAGCGTTTATGATTTTGGACATAAACATCATGCAACATACTAATGGAAGTCATGCCAAATCCAAATAGTTCGGATTCGGGCTTGGTGGTGTAACCCTGAAAGTTGCGGTGCAAGTTGCCTTCCCGTTGCGCGATCGCCAATTCGTCATTCGGTTTGGCGAAGTGATCCATCCCAATAAACACATACCCGTTATCGGTGAGTTCTGCAATGGTCATTTGCAGAATATCGAGTTTTTCTTGACCGGCGGGAAGGGCGTCTTGGGGAATTTTACGCTGAATGGGTTTTAACCAAGGAACGTAGGCAAAGTTAAAGACAGCAATCCGATCGGGTTCTAGTTTTAGGGTTTTGTGAATCGTGTTTTTAAAGGTTTCTAGACTTTGATAGGGCAAGCCGTAAATTAAATCGACGTTGACGCTTTCAAATCCGGCTTCGCGTATCCAACCCATTGCTTCAAAGAGCATTTCTTCGGGTTGAATGCGATTCACGGCGGCTTGAACTCTGGGGTCAAAATCTTGGATACCAAAACTAATCCGATTAAAGCCTAAATCGCGCAGGTGAAACAGATAGTCGCGTTCTAAAAATCGGGGGTTAACTTCAATGGAAATTTCGGCATCGGGGGCAAAGGTAAAATGCTGATTTAGGGTTTCCCAAAGGGTTTCAACCTGTTGCGCCGAGAGGTAGTTGGGGGTTCCGCCTCCCCAGTGGAGTTGATCGACGTGGCGATCGCGATCGATATAGGATGCCATTTGGCGAATATCGCGCTGAAGATACTCTAGATAAGGTTCGGCTAAGGCTTTGCGTTGGGTAATGATCGTGTTACAGCCGCAGAAGTAGCAGGCGGTTTCGCAAAAGGGAATATGACAGTACAGCGACAGGGGGGTTTTTTTATAATTCCCGACGGCGATCGCTGCTTTAAAGTCAATTTCAGCAAACTCTTCTCTCAGTTCCGTTGCAGGAGGATAGCTGGTATAGCGGGGAACCGGACGATCGTATTTTCTAAGTAAATTGAAATCAAATTCAACGGCTTGAGATAACAGTTTCATGTTCTCCTCTAAAATCTTTGGGTTACTCGGCTACGGCTAATTCGGGGGTTGCAGAACGGC
This sequence comes from Desertifilum tharense IPPAS B-1220, assembly GCF_001746915.1. Classification (NCBI taxonomy): domain Bacteria; kingdom Bacillati; phylum Cyanobacteriota; class Cyanophyceae; order Desertifilales; family Desertifilaceae; genus Desertifilum; species Desertifilum tharense. Next base: position 151,370 of record NZ_MJGC01000121.1, on the reverse strand, counting down.
TTTCGGTGCTTCCGGGGCGATCTTGGCGGGTAACGAGATCGAAAATGCGATCGCCGATGCTGGCTTTTACGTCGTCTTCGAGTTCGTGGAAGACGTTGCGGTTGAGTTGAAAGGCTAGGTTGGCTTCGTCTACAATCTGTTGGGCGATCGCTTCATCAATGGGGAGTGAATTCAGCGCATCCCGATACTTGGCTTTAAAGGTACGTCGCGCTTCGGGGGTGGCAATTTGGTCAAATTCGTGCAACCCCGTACCGCGATCGGGGGGTAAGTTCAGCGCCGATCTCACAATATTTCTTAAACTTTGACCCCCCGACAGATCGCCCATATAACGGACGTAGCAATGCGCGACTAATAAGGCGGGGTTGGTTTGCGAAATCTCTTGAAGGCGCTTGACGTAGTTTTGTCCTTCTGGCGAGGCTACAATGCGATCGCGCCAGTCTTCGCCGTAGTAAAACGCTAAGTCTTGGGCTAGCTTTTCTTGACGTTCGAGTTCGGGAAAATAAATTAAACCCACCACGGGATGATCGAGATGGCGCTGCATTTCGGCTTCCATCGCGCTATAAACAAAATATAAGTCCGCTGTGAGTTTGCGGAAGGGTTCCCACTCCACAATCCCTTTGAGAAAGCACTTCATAAAAGCGGTATTTTCAGAGAGGGTGTGAGATTGTTTGGTTCCTTCCCGGAGGCGTGTTGCGAGATCGAAACTCATCGGAAATCCCCTGTTTGCTACAATAAAGTTTGCAGAATTTTAATCAAGAAGGCTGCATCTACACCCCAACTCTTTTGGGTGGGTGCAGGACAAAGCCTCTGATTTCAATACTATTCACGATTAATCACTTTATAGATATATAGACATTAAAAGTCAGCTTTATTACAAAAATTAATAAACAACTGCAAACTCTTTCTTAGAACTCTTGCGGTCGTTCAACACTCGCTTCACGCTATAGAAGCAGGGTATTAACAGACTTGCCAGGGAGAACATTTATGAGAATTCTGCTGGTGGAAAGGGGCGGCCCAACCAATGCTGCCTTAGCCGATCTACTAGCTGCCCATAACTATATCCTCGACGTATCGAGCGATGGACAGACCGCACTCCAGCAATCTAGGGCAATGTCATACGCCCTGATTTTAGTAGACGAGTCAATCGCTCAACCCAACGGGATCGAACTATGTCAGCAACTGCGATCGCAAGGTTACGAGCAGCCAATTTTACTTCTCACCTCGCCCAACACCAACGCAGAGATTATCGATGGACTTAATGCCGGAGCCGACGACTACCTCATCAAACCCTATCACCCAGAAGCCCTACTCGCGAGAATTCAGGGACTATTACGCTGTTCTCGCATTCCGGCGCGTTCCTTTCCGCCCTCAGCGCTAACGTGGGGAAATCTGCGTTTAGACTTTATTTCCGGTAAAGTCACCTATAACCAACAGCCCATTCCCCTCACCGCCACCGAGTACAACCTGCTGGAATTATTCTTACAGAACCCCGATCGGATCTTTAGCCGCAGCGTCATTCTCGATCGGCTGTGGGGATTTGATGACGCCCCCACCGAAAAAGCAATTACCACGCATATTAAAGACCTGCGAAAGAAACTCAAAGCCGGAGGATTAACCGAAGACCTCCTAGAAACCGTTTATGGCATTGGTTATCGCTTAAAACCCGCCCCTCCAGCAACCGCGAATCTTCCCAAAAAGCCAATTAAAGCGATTCAGGCCGTTGTAGAGCGATTTAGCCGCTCGTTCGTCCACCAAGTCAACGTGCTAGCAGAGGCACAACAGGCGCTTGCAAACGGCACCTGCAACGCGCAATTAAAAGAAAGCGCTAAACACGAAGCCCATAAACTTGCTGGCTCAATGGGTTCCTTTGGCTATCCCGAAGGCTCCAAACTCGCGCGACAAGTCGAACACCTGCTGTTCAGCGATCGCCCTTTAACCCCAACAGAGATCGCTCGCTTTGCTCAACTTGTAAGCGCCCTCCAGCAGGAATTACAACAGCGCCCTATCCCCCTCGATCCTCAACCGCAGCCGATCGGATCGCGACACTGCGTCCTCACCATTGACGACGATACCGCCCTCACGCATCTGTTGCAAACCCACGCCGCCGCCTGGGGCATCCAAATGCAAATTGCGGCTCACTTAGAAGCCGCCCGATCCTACCTTGCCTCAGCCATACCCGACGCCATTGTCCTGGATCTGAGTTTTGCCGAAACCTCTGAAGATGGTCTATCTCTGTTGCAAGAACTGCAAGATCGAGCCTCCCAAATTCCGGTTATCGTCTTTACCCAACGCGATAACCTCGCCGATCGACTAGCAGTTTCCCGACTGGGGGCAAAGCAATACTTGCACAAACCCGCCAGCATTGAGCAAATTTTTCGCGCCATTCGCCAAGCCATTCCCAACCGCAGCGATCGCTTCCTAGAAGCCCCCCCCACCTCCGAAGGCAAAGTGTTAATTGTTGATGATGACTCCGCTATTCTCTCAGAACTGGCAGCCATCCTCGCACCTTGGGGACTAGAAGTCACGATTCTGGAAGAACAAGAACGGTTTTGGGAAGTGCTTCAAGAAATTCAACCAAACCTCGTGATTGTAGATCTAGAAATGCCCGCCGTTAGCGGTTTAGAGTTATGTCAGGTGGTTCGTCAAGATGCCCATTGGGGAGATTTACCCTTGTTAGTTGTCACCGCCCATACCGACGCCCAATCCTTGCAACAAACCTTCGCGGCGGGGGCTGATGACTTTATCACCAAACCCGTACTCGGTCCAGAACTGGTGACGCGGGTACTCTGCCGCATTCACAACTTCACGCCACTAGGGAGGAGAAAACAATGAGGTTGAATCGGCATATCTTATCCTATGGCGTGGCGGTATTGTCTACGGCGATCGCCTGCTTGCTGGCTTTGTGGTTAGAAGGTCTTTTGTCCCCCCTGGTTAGCCCGCTATTCTATATTGCGGTTGCCATTAGTACCTGGTATGGAGGAATCCGACCGGGTCTCGTCTCCGTCGTGCTTTCTGCTTTAATGATTCAAGCTGCGTTTTTGCCTCCAGTCAATCAACTGATATTAACGGGCCCAGAAGACTTGATTCGCTTGAGTATTTTTCTACTGGTTGCCCTCACCATTAATCTGCTCATTGGCAATTTGCGACACAGCCGCCAAAAAATTGAGCAACTCAATCAACAACTGCTGCAAACCAATACCGAACAACTGCGGATGGTGCTATCAGCCGTGCAAATGGGACTTTGGGACTGGGATATTGTCACCGGGAAAATTCAATGGTCGCCAGAACACGAACAGTTATTTGGCATCCCGACGGGTTGTTTTGATGGTGAATATGCCACGGTAGAAGCTTGCATCCATCCAGAAGATCGCTCTGGAGTTAATCAGAGCATTCAACAGGCAATTTTAACCCGCAGCCACTACCAGCACGAGTTTCGGGTGGTGTGGGTCGATGGTAGCATTCACTGGATTGAGGGACGAGGACGCGCCTTTTATAACGAAGCGGGAGAACCCATCCGCATGAGCGGAACGGTGATTAGTATTAGCGATCGCAAACAAACAGAAGCCCTACTCAATCAACAGTTTGACCGCCAGCGCACGGTGATGGAGATCGGTCAACATATTCGCCAGTCGCTGAATTTAGAGGAAATTCTCAATACCACCGTCGAAGATGTGCGCCAACTGCTGCAAACCGATCGCGTCATTATCTTTCAGTTTGCCCCTAATGGTAGCGGTACGGTGGTGGTGGAATCGGTTGGCGATCGCTGGCTATCCATCCTTTCGACTCAGATTTACGATCCGTGTTTTAAAGATGAGTATGTTGAGTTATTCCGCCAAGGCTTAGTAACGGCAAAATCAGATGTTCGCACCGCCGGAATTGCGCCGTGTCACTTAGAGTTACTGTTGAATTTCCAAGTCGTTGCCAATTTAGTGGTGCCTATCCTCCAAGGTGAGGAACTTTGGGGGCTATTAATTGCCCATCACTGCTCGTCAGTGCGCGAATGGCAGCCTTCAGAGATTGAACTGTTACAACAACTTGCCACTCAAGTCGGTATCGCGATTCAACAGGCAGCCTTGGTAGAGCAATTGCAAACCGAATTGCGGGAACGTCGCGCCACGGAAGCGGCTTTGCGGGAAAGCGAACAAAAGTTTCGCCAACTCGCCGAACAAATTCAGGAGGTATTTTTTCTCTATACGGTTGATTTCGGCGATGTTTTGTATATTAATCCCGCCTACGAGACGATTTGGCAGCGTTCGTGCGCGAGTTTGTATCAAAATCCGTTTTCGTTTATTGATAGCGTTCACGCCGACGATCGCGAGCGGATTTCGACGGCGATGCAAGGGTTTATTAATGGCGATCGCCCTTTCCAAGAAGAATACCGAATTCTCCGCCCCAATGGTTCGATTCGGTGGGTTTACACGCGCACTTTCTTTGTGTATAACGATCGCCAAGAAGCCTATCGCGTGGCGGGTCTGGCGACGGATATCACGGCGCGCAAGCAGGCGGAAATTGCTTTGCAACAACTGAACGCCCAACTAGAGTTGCGAGTCGCCGAACGGACGGCCGAACTGACTGAAGCCGAACGGCGCTGGCGCTATTTGCTCGAGCGCGTCCAGTTGGTGGTGGTGGGACTCGATTGCGAGGGACGAGTTGATTATGTCAATACGTTTTTCTTGAAGTTGACGGGGTACCAGCAGGCGGAGGTTTTAGGCAAATGCTGGTTTGAGCTATGCATTCCCTCGACTCATCGCCAGTTGATGCAAAGGACTTTTACAGAAATTTTGACCGATAATCGCCATTCCTACTATCAAAACTCGATTCTGACCAAGGCGAAGGAGGAGCGGTTTATTGCCTGGAACAATACGCTATTGTGCGATTCTGTCGGAAAGATTGTGGGCACCATCAGTATTGGGGAGGATATTACCGAACGCCAGAAGATCGAGCAGATGAAGAATGAGTTTATTGGGATTGTCAGCCACGAACTGCGGACGCCCCTCACAGCGATTCGAGCTTCTTTGGGACTGCTGAGGACAGGAATTTACGATAATCGACCCGATAAGTTTAAGCGGATGATTGAGATTGCGGCCATTGATAGCGATCGCTTGGTGCGTTTGGTCAATGATATCCTCGATTTGGAGCGTTTGGAGTCCGGTCGGGTCGTGATGGATAAAACGACCTGTAAGGCGGCGGATTTGATCCAACAGGCGGTTTCCGGGGTAGAGGCGATCGCGCGCGAGCAACACATTGGGCTGATGGTTCAACCCACGCAGCTTGAGGTTTGGGCAGCCGCCGATGCCATTATTCAAACGCTGATGAATCTGCTCAGTAATGCGATTAAGTTTTCCCCTCCCCATACGATGGTGAGGGTGAGCGTGCAGCCGCAGGTGGATCGCGTGCTGTTTCAAGTCCAAGATCGCGGGCGCGGAATTCCAGCCGATCGGTTAGAAACGATTTTTGGCCGCTTTCAACAGGTGGATGCTTCGGACTCTCGGCAGAAAGGGGGAACTGGATTAGGTTTGGCGATCTGTCGTAGTATTGTTGAACAACATGAAGGGCGCATTTGGGCTGAAAGTTGTCCGGGAGAGGGGAGTACGTTTTTCTTTACTCTGCCATTACCGCCAGGAGAGTGCAGGTGATGAACAAACAATTGCTAATTGTGGATGATGAAGAACGCCTCCGAGAACTGGTGCAGGCTTGTTTGGAAGATTTGGTGGGCTGGAAAACGATCGCAACGGGTTCGGGGAAGGAGGCGATCGCATTGGCTCAAACTTGCCCGATTGATGCCATTCTGTTAGATGTGTCGATGCCGGATATGGATGGGTTTGCCGTCTACGAGCAGCTTCAGGCGCATCCGGTAACGCAGGCGATTCCGGTGATTTTGCTGACGGCAAAGGTGCTACCGAGCGATCGCGCTCGCTTTGCGGCAATGGGGATTGCTGGGGTGATTGCTAAACCGTTTAATCCCCTTGAGATTGGGGCAGAGGTGGCGGAGATTTTGGGGTGGTCTACGGAATTTTGAGTTTTGTAACAAAGCGGTTGTCTTTATCGGTTTTTTATTTTTTTCTTTTAATTTCTTGGCAGGAAGATTAGATGCCTTGCGCGTGAAGTTAATGGATGATTGGTCAGTGGGACGGATGACCGCGAAAAAGATATTGCTCGTCGAAGATGATACAAATGTTCGCGAGGTTGTACAACTATGTCTGCAAGACCTGGGAAATTGGATTGTTTTAGCCACAAGTTCTCCTGTACAAGGTCTGCAACATGCCCAGCAGGAGGAACCCGACGCGATTGTTTTAGATATTTCGATGCCCGGTATGGATGGCTTTATGTTTCTTGAAGAGTTGAGAAGCAATCCCAAAACTCAAAATATCCCGGTGGTTCTGCTGAGTGCGAATGCGCGGTGGCTGAATTCTCACCTCCTAGAACGCTATCAAGTGGCTGGGGCGATCGCTAAACCTTTTGATGCAACGCTGCTGTCGATGCAAATTTCGACGCTCCTCGGTTGGGATGCTTGAGGCCCGCTTTAAAGATTAAAGATTCCCTCGCCCTCCTGCTAGAGCGGGGAATCTCACCAATGTTCAGGGGTTAATCAAATCCGCTTCAGACAAGCCAAAGACGTATTAATACTCTATAGTGATAAAAGGATTTAGGGGGGAGAAGTTCGTATAATTTAACAAAATCCCCCGGAAGATATCGCTTTTTGTCTTTTTCTTTAAAAGGTCTGTTCAAGATGCGACAAGTATTATAACTTTATAGCTATCAAGTTTTGAGATAAAAGATTATGGTTAACTCTCCACCCAAGCCGACAGTCCCAGAATCGGAAGCCAAGATCAAGGCTCTCAAGGAAAATATCCTCACTCCTCGGTTTTACACCACCGATTTTGAAACGGCGGCGAAGATGGATTTATCCGCCCAGGAAACTGAGTTGCAGGCGATGCTCGCCGAAATGCGCGCCGACTACAACCGCCATCACTTTATTCGCGACGAACAATTCAATGGCTCTTGGGAACACATCACCGGAGAAGCCAGACAAGCCTTTATCGATTATTTAGAGCGATCGTGCGTTTCCGAGTTTTCCGGCTTTTTGCTGTTTAAGGAACTCTCGCGCAAGCTGAAAAATCGCAATCCCCTGCTGTCGGAAATGTTTAACCTGATGGCGAGAGATGAAGCCCGCCATGCCGGATTTCTCAATAAAGCGATGGCAGATTTCGGCTGTACGATGGATTTGGGACACCTGACTAAAAATCGGGTTTATACCTTCTTCCCGATTGAGTGGGTGCTTTATACGGTGTACCTCTCCGAGAAGATTGGTTACTGGCGCTATATCATCATTTATCGCCATTTAGAGAAACATCCAGAAAATCAGTTTTACCCGTTGTTCCACTACTTTGAGAGTTGGTGCCAAGATGAAAATCGCCACGGGGATATTTTTAAAGCGCTATTGCGATCGCAACCTCAACTCTGGAAAACCTGGCAATCTCGTTTATGGAGTCGGTTTTTCTTGCTTTCCGTCTTCGCTACCCACACCCTCACCGTTCACGAACGCACAGGATTTTATCATTCCCTCGGACTCGATCCGACCGAATTCGATCGCGAAGTGATTCGCAAAACGAATGAAACCTCTGCCCGTGCTTTCCCCACTGTCTTAAATACAGATCACCCTGACTTCTTCCGACGCCTGCAACGCTGTTCCGATCTGAATTTACAAATGTCGGAAATTGAGCAGAGTTCTCAACCCCGATGGTTAAAAGTATTACGCAAACTGCCATTGCAAATGAAAATTGTCGGTCATCTGCTACGGGTTTATTTAATTAAACCCATTGATGCTGAAGCGTTGCGGGAAACCGTGCGTTAAAAATGCACGGGTGCGGAGAAACCGGGTTTTTTGCCAGAAAACCTTCGTCAAGAAACCCGGCTTCTCAGGTCTGACTCATCCATTTTGCAACAAGCCTTTCCCACTCCCCTGGCTGAAAATTGCCCTCTAGGGGCTGTCGGTTCTGCAAAGCCGGCCCAATATAGAGGTATTCGCAATAACTCCCTAGGAAACGATTGTCGCCGAGGATTTCCCAGTCAAATATACAGGCTCCGGTGAGGTTGGCAAGCGAAAAGTCAGCATTTTGCAGTTTAGAATAGCTCAAATCTGCCTGGGTGAGATTCGCTTTGTGGAAGGAGGTTCCGGGGTGAGTGCGGATAGATTGGATCAGCCAGCGCAGCACCCAGAAACAGATAAACCCCGAAAGCGCCATCACCCCTAATAAGAAAAATCCTGGGGCGATCGCTCCATCGCTAAAATTAGAGAGAACGACGAAGAAAAGTCCAACCGTTAGCAGACTCATGGCTGCAAGCAGGAGGGTGAGGGCTGCTAGACCAAAAACAGTGGGAACTAGGGGAATATTGGGTAGAATTCCCTGGCGAAATAAAAAACTAAAGGCGAGAGCTAATCCATACAAGATAAAGTTGAAGCGAGTGGCGGAAATATCGCCAAACCATTGCATGACGACTTGGGAAAGCAGGATGCTGAAGCCGACTACCGCCACTGAAGCTGCGATCGCCACTGCTATTAACTGATACACTTGGCGGCGACTTTGCCCAGTTATACAGCCTTGTAAGTTCGCTCCGGTTAAATTGGCTCCCGTAAAGTTACATCCCCGCAAGTCGCAGCAACTGAAATCTACACCCGCCAAGTCTAGTCCTTTAAAGGAGCGATTTTGGAGGTTTTGGTTGGCATAGTCAAGGTGGCTCATGGCGTAGGGTTGCCTGAGAGGATCGTATTATCTTAAGCCGTATGTTGGAGCGATCGCCAGTTCCCCTGAATTCCACCGCTCGCCAATTGCGCCATCGGTTCCCAGTTAATGACATCGTGCAATAAGGTTTGATAGCCCTTAACGTTGGGATGCAAGCCATCGGCGCACAGGCGTCTGAGCCGCCAATGGTCTTCGCGAGCCATCCAAAGATCGAAAATATCTAAATAGGGAATATCGCGTTCTAAACAGGCGAGGCGGGTGGCTTCCTTGTAGCGGTATTGATCGTCATGATTGTAGTAGAGACAATCGAGAAACGGCATTTTCGACTCATCTACCGGAACCATCCCCACAAACAAGACGGGACATAAACCTTTTGCCAAGTCTAGCAGGCTGTTCATTTCCGTTTGAAAGGTGTCAAACGGGGTATAGTTGCGACCATCAGGACGGGCAACGCGAGCGGTGTCGTTGACGCCCACTGATAAAATAATCAGGTCGGGGACGCGGTTGCGGAGTTCTCCGCGATGGCGAAATTCGGTTTCTAGCCGATGGCCCACCTGCTTGACGCGATCGCCCCGAACGCCTAAGTTATAGATGACATGACCCGCACTTTCTGGCGACATCCACCACCGTCGCAGTCGCTCTACCCAACCTCCGCCTTGGGGATCGCCAAATCCATAAACTAAACTATCGCCGAGCGCTACGAGTTTGAGAGGTTGACGGTAAGCCTGAGATTTCGACAACTGACGGACAGTGGGTGTCTCAAGATGATGCATAGTCAGACCCTACAGGGATTACAGCTTTACTTATATACAAGCTTCTATACATTTCTACACCCAGATGGGGCATTTCGATCCATTTTCCGTCGCAAAATTATCAAAATCGTTCTAAAGTTCGGCACAATGTTCAGCAATCTCCGTCTTCTGCCGCAGTCTGGATCAGTTGCCAGACGAAAACCAAGACCCCTGATAAACTAGAAGCTTAACCCTAACGGATTGGCTAACTGTATGCTGAAGCGTTCTTCTTTTGACAGCACTCAAATTATGCGACGGGCCGAGGATTTGGTCAATGCGGCTTCTAACCGCTATCGGATCACCGTCCAAGTAGCCAACCGCGCTCAACGTCGGCGTTATGAAGACTTTGATAGCCTCGACGATCCGAAAATGAAACCCGTACTCCGGGCGATTATCGAAATGTCTGATGAGTTAACGCAACCTGAAATCATTGGCGAGTGAACCAGAAACGACGACTTTTCCGGCTTTTGGCGATCGCAACCTCGATCGCGATCGGGGTGGTTTTCCTTTCAACCCTAACCCCCCCAGTCCGCTTCCTGTCTAGCGGATCGTCCCCGGCGGTGGCTCAAATTCGTCCCCCGCGCCTGCGCGATTTTTGGCAAGAGATTTATCAACAACTCCCGGATCTGCCCCTAGAGAATCAATACGTCAACCGTCAAAGCGGGGAAATTGATGAAACCAATACCCTAGTGGGGCGGTTGATCCGCTATCACCTCTACGTGAAAAATCGTCCGCCAAACTTTCGCCTCGATTGGAAATTGACGATGGCGGATTATCTCGATGCTAATGAGATTATCCAAGAGTCCATTTATCCAAGCGCTGATGTTTTGCGCGAAAATCCAATGGAAGGGGATAAAGCGGCGATTAAGCGTTTAACCCGCACTCAGCGGACTGCATTGGTGGATGCATTGGCACAAATTTTTACCCCAGAAGCAGAAGCCCAGGGTTCGCCTACCTCGCCAGGAGGTTCTCAATCTCCGGGTGCGGGGCGTTCTCCTCTCCCCCGCTCCCAACCGGGAGATGCCCAGTTATTAATGCCTTAGAATCTATGGATCGGGTCATTCGCAGCGGTCGGGGATGGCGGCTAGGGTGGAATCCCCAAGCCCCGAAGTATCAAGGATTGGTGGGTGGCGAGGATTGGGGCGTTGAGCTAACGGCGGCAGAGTTTGAGGATTTTTGTCGCCTGTTGGGACAACTCGCAGAAACGATGCAGCAGATGGCCAGCGAGTTGATGGACGAAGAAAAGATTACTTGCGAGGCGGAAAGTAATTTGGTCTGGATTGAGGTGCGGGGGTTCCCCGATGCCTATGATGTCCACTGCATCCTCAGTACGGAGCGCGGCTGCGAGTTTTCCTGGCCGCCGGAAGTCGTCCCAGAACTGATTTTGGCAACAAAAACAATAAAGGTGTTTTAATTTCCCGATGGGTATGCTAAGATAGAATTCGCTTTGACGGGGCGTAGCGCAGCTTGGTAGCGCACCACTTTGGGGTAGTGGGGGTCGTGGGTTCAAATCCCGCCGCTCCGATTCAAAAACAATACCGGATTGAGTAGGATGCGTTGTAACGTATCCTACTTTTTCCATATGAAATTTTTGTGGATTGCGATTTTGACGGTTCTTCTGGGGCAATCGGTTTTAGGATGGAGTCAGGTTCAACCGTCGATTGCTGCTAGTGTTATGTCTATATCGCTCTCTTCAGACGCCATTCGCACGACGATCCGCCAGGTGGCTTCAGCTTGGGAAGCTGGGGATGCAGAGGCGATCGCATCTCCGTTTGCTGATGATGCGGAATTTATCGTACCGGGGAGTTGTTGGCGAGGGCGCGAGGAAATTCGCCAAGAGGCGGCGAAGTTTGCCCAAACCCATACTGAGGTGAAAATTACCATTAAGCTAATTGTGGTGGAAGGGAATCTCGCCTTTGCAGAGTGGGATTGGCAAGATGTGGAAAAACAGAGCGGAAAGCGTACCCTGGCAGAAGATGCGATCGCTGTTGAGTTTCGCGATGGCAAAATTATCCGCTGGCGAGAATACATTGATACCGATACCCCAACTCCCGCCTGAGTAAAACCCAACAGCAGCCAGCATAGGACTTTCAACAGCGCGATCGCAGTAATTGAGCGTTATCCAATTCAGCGAAAGCAAGAACAAGAAAGGGGCGAGATTGGTTAATGACGCCATCGCCTGCAATCTGTCCTTTTCCAGGATTACAGGTACTCAAAATCACTCATTCAGCTTTTAGTTGAAACGATCGGATTTCCTCTGCGGTTAATCAGCCGTTCCCGATGGGTTTTCGACAACAAGCTCAACCCTGCGACGGATGTTAGGACAGGTTTGCTAAGAGAGGATAAATTGTAAAACTGACAACTTTTTGAGTTGTCCTAAAACTGAAGAATCATTTATTGGAGATTAAGAGTGAATCACTTAAATCGTTGGCTGCGAAATCGTTTGCGCCAAGCTATCTCAGTGTGTCTAACTGCCCTTACCTTTTTAGCTATCCCTGCCTTTGGTTATACACAATCCATCGCAGCACGGGCTAATGTTCTGTTTGATGATGGGTCTTCTCAACCTGTCACCACCGGAACGGTAAAACGCATTCAAGATAAAGCTGAAGACTTAGGCGATGCTCCGAATCGTCGGATTGGCGATACGGGCTTGAAAAACATTAGAGAATTGCCAGAAAATATTCCTGAAACCATTCAAAAAAATGTCGATCGGATTAAAAATACTCCTAACCGTCCGATGAAGAACGATAACGTTCAAGAAGCGATTGACGATGCCGATCGAGCATTAGATAAATACGCTTTCTAAGCTACTTAGAAATAGCAATTTTCTATTCACCAATCTTGTTGATTAGACTAGGGGCATAGTAAAACTATGCTCCTTTTCAGTTTTGGGGGATTGCACAGATCAATCTCTAGGTTAATAGTCAAATCTTTGTTAAAGTCCTTAAAATAAGTCCTGACGGGTTTTAAGATGGCTTAATGCCTAGGCGCTGTAAAACCCCTAGATAAGTTCAATATAGGTCAAAGGGATGGAATGGTTGAGATCGTGGATGGTCATTGGTGGGGTGACGCTGCTCGTTGCGCTGGCTAGTAACTTATTTCGCCCCAAGGATGTAAAATGGTTTCGACGGTTGCAACGCCCCGATTGGCTGACCTTTGAGTGGGCGATTCCTGTCATTTGGACGGTTGTGTTTATTTGTGGCGCGTGGTCGGCTTATATAATCTGGGAGAACGATCCAGGAACGACGCGCACCTGGCTATTGATGGGATTTTACCTGCTGGTTGAGATTGCGATTATTTCTTACACGCCCGTCATGTTCCGGACGCGATCGCTTAAAATGGGTACCATTATCGGAGCGACAGGAACTCTGTTGGGAGCAATCCTGGCTTTAACGGTTCTACCGATTTCTGGCTGGGCTGCGGTGTTATTACTGCCCTATCTGATTTGGAGTCCCATCGGAACCTTTACCACCTGGCAAATGATGCAGCTTAACCCGGCGGATGCTTAGTAACGCAACCCCGTATAGGTAGCGATGGTGAGAATCAGTAAGACAATCGTCCACAGCCAACTGGGGATATCTTCAAGCACGATAAACACGGCAGTGAGTGCCATCCCTAGCAAGCCTAGCACGTAGGCGATCGCAAACGTGGCAATGGAAAAGATAATAATGGCGATAATTTCCAACATCGGTTTGCCTCTAGTCAATCTCTCATTTTCAGGAAATCTGCTGTAATTCTATTTTAGGCGCTCCTAAAGTTGGGGAATAAACGCCAAGTTTACTGCATTTTCAAGGCAAGCTACGATACACTAAGGGCGACACCTAGCCGACAGAAAATGAGATGGAAGCCCTAGAGCATTTTCTTCCCCAAGTTTGGTTTATTATCCTCGCGCTTTTTTTGTTCCTCTACGTGATGTTAGATGGCTTTGACTTAGGGGTAGGTATCCTCTCCCTCACGTCATCGGATGAAGAACGTCGAGGGCTTTTAATGACGAGTTTGAGTAATGTTTGGGATGCCAACGAAACCTGGTTAGTTTTGATGGGAGGTGCTTTATTTGGCGCATTTCCCCTCGCCTATGGCACTATTCTTAACGCCCTTTATATTCCCATTTTTGTCATGATATTTGGGTTTATTTTTCGGGCCGTTGCCTTTGAATTTCGCGAACATTCTCAGCAAAAGTTATTGTGGAATTTGGCATTTGGTGCCGGAAGTTTTTTAGCCTCTCTCGGTCAAGGATTTGCTTTGGGGGCAGTGCTAAAGGGCATTCAAGTAGATGAAGCGGGACATTTTATTGGGGGAATTTGGGATTGGTTGAGTTGGCAATCGGTGTTAGTGGCTTTAACTCTAATTCAAGGTTATGTTCTGATTGGTTCGACTTATTTAATCCTGAAAACCCAAGGCGAACTCCAAACCACTCACTATCGGACTGCAAAAATTGCGGCTTGGACAACCTTAGTCGGGGCAATTTTAATTACCATCTCTACGCCCATTATCTATGAAAATGCTCGGAATCGCTTGTTTCAAGAACCGCTGGTGTATATCTTTGCCTTAATTCCGGTTGTGGGCGTTTTCCTGATTTGGCAATTGTTGGGAAGCTTAGGCAAGCGTCAAGAAAACAGACCGTTTATCTGGACAATTCTGATTTTCCTGCTAACCTTTATTGGGTTGGCTTTGGTGATTTTCCCCTATATCATTCCCCCCAGCATCACGATTTATCAAGCCTCCGCCTCTTTGAGTGCTTTAGTATTCATGCTGGTGTTTATTGGCGTTTTAATCCCCATTATGCTGTTTTACAATATCTACCAGTACATTGTCTTTAGGGGCAAAGTCACTGGGGATGGCTATGGAGAACCCGCGAAGAAACCCTCTTAAATTTCTGAACTCGCGTAGGTTGGGTTGAGGCACGAAACCCAACACCACCCTAGCCATGAAGAACCGGCGAAGAAACCCTCTTAAATTTCTGAACTCGCGTAGGTTGGGTTGAGGCACGAAACCCAACAAAACCCTAGCTAATGTTGAATTTCGCAAGACTCCACCTTAAATTTCATCTGTAGAACAATTTGATATGTTGCATAGTTTTATCCCGCCAGAACGCTTTTTTCCCTACCTGACTTGGACAGATATTCAGGAAATGCCCGATAAGGCGAATACGGTGATTATTCAGCCTGTAGGGGCGGTGGAACAGCATGGCCCCCATTTACCCATTATTGTCGATAGCGCGATCGCAGTCGGCGTCATTGGTAAGGCGCTAGCCAAACTCGATCCGCAGATTCCCGCCTATGCCTTAGCGCCCTTGTATTATGGCAAATCTAACGAGCATTGGCATTTTCCCGGTACAATTACCCTCAGCGCCCAAACCCTGATGGCGGTTCTAACCGAGGTGGCGGAAAGTATTTATCGGGCAGGGTTCCGCAAACTGGTGCTGATGAACGCCCACGGGGGACAACCGCAAGTCATGGAAATTGTGGCGCGAGATTTGCATGTTAAGTACCCCGATTTTACGATCTTTCCCCTGTTTACCTGGCGGGTGCCGCACATTGCTAGGGAGTTGCTGTCCCCCCAAGAATTGGAACAGGGAATTCACGCAGGCGATGCAGAAACCAGCGTGTTGCTCTCGTTATTACCGGAACAGGTGAAAATGGATCGGGCGGTGGCGGAATATCCCCCAGAACTGCCACCGGATAGTTTATTAAGCCTAGAGGGAAAGTTACCCTTTGCTTGGGTGACGCGCGATATTACGAAAAGTGGGGTGGTTGGCGATGCGACTACGGCCACGCGGGAAAAGGGCGATCGCTTGTTAGAATCAGTTTCAGATGGTTGGGTAAGAGCGATCCAAGATATCTATCAGTTTCGTCAGCCTGCGGTTTAGCTTGGGACTATCGCGTTATGTTATTACATTTAAGCAGTTGGCCAGAGGTTGAGGCGTATTTAGCGCGATCGCCTGGAATCATTATCCCGATTGGATCGACCGAACAGCATGGCCCGACGGGGTTAATTGGGACGGATGCGATTTGTGCAGAGGCGATCGCCAAAGGGGTTGGCGAGGCGGTAAACGCGATGATTGGCCCGACAATTAATGTAGGGATGGCTTTGCACCATACCCGTTTCCCCGGTACAATCAGCCTGCGACCGAGTACGCTGATTGCTGTGATTCAAGACTCTCTCACCTGTTTGGTACAGGCAGGGTTTACTAAGTTCTTCTTTATTAACGGTCATGGCGGCAATGTGGCAACCCTCAAAGCTGCTTTTGCGGAGACTTATTACCATCTCGAAGGGTTGCGTTTACCCCAAGCGGATCGGGTGCAATGTCGGGTGGCAAACTGGTATATGTGTAGCGGGGTGTATCAGTTAGCCAAGGAGTTATACGGTAATCAAGAAGGTTCTCATGCAACGCCGAGTGAGGTGGCGCTGACTCAGTATGTCTATCCAGAAGCAATTAAACAAGGGGAACTGGCTTCTGAGGTGAATTCGGGTCACGGAATTTTTGGTTCTACAGATTTTCGCCGCCGCTATCCCGATGGCAGAATGGGTTCTAATCCAGCTTTGGCGACTCCCGAACACGGTCAACGGTTCTATGAGTTGGCCGTCAAAGAGTTGAGTCGTGGCTATTTGGAGTTTTTAGCCCAGGAATGAAGTCTTTAGGTTTTGCGACAGGCGCGATCGCGCTCGGTTCGCAAAGTTCCAATTAAAGTAGATGTAAAAATACAGCGATGGCGGCTGGCTTTGGATCGGCGGGAAGATAGGGTAATGCGTCCAAGCTGTCCATTAGGATGGCCGTGGTGGTTAAACTGCATCCGCCAGATCCCTTGGTTAATGCCGCTAGGATGACGGTATAGGGTGCTGTGATCGGGGTCAATGGTAACTTCGGGGTTGAAGTTTTGCCAAGTATTGAGTTGATGCAGATTGAAGTTTGAGGGGTAGACGGGATGAATGGTCCATTGGGCGATCGCTTTACCCTCAACAGTGGTTTCTCGGATACTCATTTGCCAGTTGCTTTTAGTTAGTTTAGCTTGGCTTTGAGCTTCCCGTAACCCATAATAGGCGCGTTCTTGGGCGGCGTTGAGTTGTTGATTTTCCACAAAGGTTCGCCAACTCGGAGTTGCGATCGCGCTTAAGACACCAATGGTTGCGATCGCGGTCAGCAGTTCAACCATAGTAAAACCAGCAACCGAATTTTTACGTAGATTGCTGGTCAACTTGCAGTAGTTTTTCATACTCACCCTGAATCAATTTTTGACTAATCTCAGGGTTCCCAATTTTTCAACCGAAGTAACATATCATTTAAGGCGTTGTTGGCCAAGGATTGCATTGTTCGCCTTGTCGGGCTTCCATTGCTCCAAGTAACGTTGTCACCACCACACAGCGCTGGCTACCAATAGTAGGTCGGATACTTCCAGGACTAGAAGGCATACCTACACCAATTAACAAGCCCACCTCTCTAGGAGGACTAACGCTTGTCAGTATTGGACCTGTCAGAGGGGCAAGAATACCCTGTTGATCGAAGGTAATAGTTATGGGTCCATCAGGAGGTATGGGCTGAGGATAGGTGTTAACTGCAACACTATCCCGAACACGATTTTTGGCATTAGTTGTTCCGGGAGAAGGCGGATCTATATTAGTTTGCAAGTTACTATACAGAATAATCTGGTTAGGCTGTACTCCAGAACCAATTCCTAGATTTTTCCAGCTATTCGGCGTTAAATCTGAAACTCTAACAGTATCTTGATGAATTGCGATTTGAGGCGTGGCTTGATTATTATTGGTAGGCCCAGGCGGTTCTACTCGTAAGCTGACACTGTAACTCAACTTCGTTCGACGAGCTTCCCTCTGAGCGTCTTGCAAAGCTCTAAAAACCTCCTCGCGCACTACATTGACTCGCTGCTGATTGGTAAAAGATAGCCAACCTGGTGCTGCGATCGCCGCCATAATAGCAGCCATTGCAATAACTACCAGCAACTCTAAGAGCGTAAATCCTGAATCACTACTTCGTCGCCATTTTCTTGTGAGTAAAATTAGATAATTCATAAATCACCTCTAGAGTTGCTTTACCTTAAGCTTAATATTATTCAACTAGGGTTAAATTACCCCGTGTTTCTATCCGCATACTATTAGTTGGGAAAAAGGCTGATTGTCTCTCGCTATATTCAGGAGGTGATGTCTTTGAAGAAATCCGAGCTAGAGCATTTCCTCGGAGAAAAACGGTTGCAACTCGGTTGTTTGCTTCTGCACCTGGATTACTAGGGTCGTAGCGAATACAGGCATAAAAACTTCCTGGAAAATCATTGAAATTGGGAGGCAGACTACTATATCGAGGAACCATCTGCTCTTGATCGCTACATCTCTGAGGTGCGGGGGCTACAGTTGGTGCTGTTCCGGCTAATACAGAACGATCAAAGGGAGTTTGATCGATATAGTCAACTAGAGTCAAAAGTTGACTCTCATTAATCACTTCCGTAGGATGTTTTCTCCATTTGTCCATTTTTTCTCTTAGAGTGCGACCATCGGCGCTCGGATTAAATGGCATAAAGCCAGGACTAGGAGGTAGAGCATATTCTATATCTACTGGGGGTGTTCCTTCTACCCTGCGAATTGGGGATGTATAACCAGGTATAAATGGTTGTGGAACTCCACCCCGAAGTTCTAGGCGACCAATACGACTGGTACACGACCAAGTGCTATTTGTACAGGTTCCTGGATTATCTCTCATTTGATAGTAAACAACTAAAGAGTAGACCTGGTAATCTTGCTCAGTAAATTGCAAATTAGGAAATAAAGCTAATTGTCCTATACGACGGTTCGGTGCATTAGGAATTGGAAATGATTGATCTCTTGCTAAAAAGGTACGCTTCCAGAAAACCAGTACAGGAACCCGTTGCTGTGTATTAGCTGTATTTGTAAATCCTGGAATCTGAGACAAAATACCTGTAAGAGTTGGTGAAGGGGAAGTCCCACCCCCATAGATCCCGTCAGCATCATAGATAAAAATTGCTTGCTCTAGGTCTCTAGCAATATAGTCGAGGGCTGCCTGAATCTCCTGTTCGCTGATCGCTTTAGCTTGTTCGCGGCGATCTGAATTGAGAATATCAACCACGAATCCGAGTAAAGCCGACACCATAATTGTTGCAATAACTAGAGCAACAAGCAGTTCAATCATCGTAAAACCGTTGGTTTTATGAAACTGCTTAATCTGTTCTACCTGCCGTCTCAGCAGTGCCTTTAAGAACCTTTTCATTCTGCTGTTTCTCCTGATGATGACTCTGCTTAGGTGCCTTAAATTGAAACAAGAATTACTTGCATTCACCGCCATAGGGATTTCTGCCAAAGCGATCGCAAAAATTGCTAAAGGTTGTCCCTGGCTGATTTTGGGGACGTTCTGTCCGGCTGGAAATTTCTGCCATTAGTTCTATCAATGGTGCCTTGCGATTCAGGCTAGCCCCTGAACTTCGTTGCCTGACACTTGAACCACCCTCACTTTTTAATAGAGGATCATTATTAGCAAAAGCATCAGCTCGATAAACTCGAATACTAAGCAAATATCCTCTCGCATTTTCCGCATCTCGTTGAGCTGGTGTAGTTAAACTGCCAGGGGCAACGCTAGAACTACGATAAGCCTGTACGATCATGTCTGCGGCACTATTGCGAGAGCAGCCCCCACCGTCATAATCAACGCAATACAGCGACATATTGCTTGCATTGGCTGCTACCGGAGCAGGAGGGTTAAAGCAATAAGGGTAAGTTGTTGGGTTATCTTTGACACAAGTCGCAGGCAATAAGCCAGGGTTAGGAGTTTCCTTATTCGCGAATGCCAGTCTATTTTGAGCATCGAATTGATTGTTTGTACCTGAAGTTGTAAAACTCGGTACCTCAACGATCGCATTTGGAGGAGGAATAGCGCCTGTTCTGACTCCATCGATATAGGCTCTTGCGGCCTGGGTTGCCATTTCTACCCGCCTTGCTTGTACCCGTGTTGCTGTAGCTAGCACGATAAAGGGGGCAACACCGACAAGCATGATAGTCAATATCACAATCGCCATCAAGGACTCTAAAAGAGTAAACCCTGAGTCACTAGCTGAACTCGAAATTGATTGATGTTTGTGGGTCGTCATGAGCTATCACCAAATCAGGCTTTTTTGAGTGCGGGTAGAAACGATCAACTTGACTAGGATGGCTGTCTTAATGCAGCATTTGGCTCGGTACTACATCTGGGACGTTGATCGCGGCTAATCGCAAACTTGTAGTTACGCTGTGGTAGTCCTCCACCCGGAGGATCTACATATTGAGTCAGAAGCGTGGGATCGTCCGTACCGGGTTGGACATAGCCCCCTGGAATTGGAGTGCTAGGATTTCCTGGCGTTGCTAAAGAAGCTTCAGGTTGTGCAGCACAGAGCAGAACTCTTACCCATTCATCATCACGTCCGACTTGTCGGAAAAAGTCGCTAGGGGCTGCGGTTGGAGGCAAAGTAAACTGAGTTGAGAACAAGTCAGGTCCTTGGCTCAGTAATGCCACATCAAAACCCCAATTCCGTGTAGGTGGATCGTAGTAAGGCAGAACGTTGGTACTATCATCGAGCTTGCGATAGCGCTGAGGATAGTTAAAGATTCCACGAGCTTGGTTATACGTACCGCTTGCTAAATCTGCTGTTGGAATCATGACCCGGAATGGAGCCGTTGCATAAGAACTGCGTTTCATTTGGATGAGCGAACCACTAATACGGGTCGGAATTGCACTGGTAGCAGTAGCTGTGGGATTCCAACTTTCCAAGAATCTGACATAGTTAGCGACCCCACCATTGTTATCAAAAGGTCGGCCAGGCGTATCCCCAGCCGCCAGGATCAAGTTGTAGGTGTTTCCTGTACTAGGAGGGTGTGGCATCCAGTTGGTTTGGTTTGCAGCTATATTTTCATTACTATTCATGAAATTCAACAAGCTGTTACTACCTGTAGCTGCATTAATGTTTTGATCGCCAGTGCTAAGTCGTGTAGTTAATTGAAGTTGTAACACTGGAGCAACAATTGGCTGATCTTTTAGCCTTGGCGTACCCGAAACATCTGCTACTACGCGAGAAGCGTTAATCACAAAATTGCTTCCTATGTTGCGAGGTCCAGTCCCAATAGTTCTAAACCACAAAGTGTTATCTGTAGTACGGATTTGACTACTAGCATTTGTAATGCTTCCGTCTGTTGCGAATGATTGAATGTTACCAGATGTAGAGATCCCCAGAACAAATGGGCGCGCATTAGCAGCCAAAGTAGCATTTGTAGAATCAACTAACTCAGC
This sequence comes from Desertifilum tharense IPPAS B-1220, assembly GCF_001746915.1. Taxonomy (NCBI): domain Bacteria; kingdom Bacillati; phylum Cyanobacteriota; class Cyanophyceae; order Desertifilales; family Desertifilaceae; genus Desertifilum; species Desertifilum tharense. The sequence goes on along the minus strand of NZ_MJGC01000121.1, from coordinate 130,557 downwards.
ATTATCATTTCGCAAGAAAGCTACACGGCGAGCAAAGCGTCTATATGCTGGATCGGCAGGCTCTTTAGTAGTTCCTGACTTGTGTTGAGCAATATCGAATGCTTGTCCAACTACATCTTTGGCTTTTTTAGGAGCCGCTGGATTGGGATCGACAAACCAATCATTTGATCCACACTGAGAAACTGGCAGTTTTGGGCAAACTTCCATTAAATACTCAGGAAAAGAAACTCGTCTTTGAACAGGCGTAACGAGATTATTGAAGTAAGAACTATTTTTCTCTAAGTCTGCACCTGTGAAACGAGCTACGTTACGATAATCAGAGTCTAAAAAGTTGCGGCTAGTGACAAAGTTATTGTCAAAGAAGCCATTCAGCCGACGTGCTACTTTTGCAGGAACCTCTGTCTCAAGTAAAGCTACACTTGTGTCAGTTGTATTACCATTTCCATTCAGGTCAACAGGGGCATCGGGAGTACCCGGAAAGGTTGTTTCGTTAAATGTGACGGAATCATCAAAGTCTCCGTCTCCATTAAGATCGTATCTGACAAAACTTTGACCTTGATTATTTCTGAGGTCATAATCACCCTCATTGCGGAAACCATAACGGTAATCGCTAGAGAGTAGGGTAATGGCATCTGCTAAAACAGTGGCAGGCCGCCAATTATCGCCCGATCCGGTGCAGCCTCGCTGATTTTGGCGACAGGCAAAGCTGGTATTGCGATTGGAACGAGTGTAAAAGTTACTTGCATTTACAGGCTCAAACTCTTCACCGCCACTGTGCAGGTTAAAGTCACCCTTGATATAAACCGGGACATTGGTTGCGAGAATTAAGCCTTTCTCTTCTTGGCGATAATTTGTATCGCGGCTGAGGTTACTGCCATTTTCCAAAATGATGGCGTTCGGGCGACGATTCGGATCGAGAATACTATCTGAGGCACTGACACCTAGAGAGGTAGGATTACTTTGATCGGGGATAGCATCTTCGCGAGTGGCGTAAATAATCCCTGTATTAGGAATCATGTATTCTTGTCTGGAATCAGTCGTGTCACCTGAACCAAACAAGCGCTGGCGCATTGCTCCTAAATCTAGAGCTGTGGCGCGAATTTCTAGGGGTTGGCGTTCCTCAATACTCAGATCGTAGTTGCCATCTACTCCATCACTGCCTTCAATAGCTCTAACCTGTCTAGCATCTAAAAGAGTAACCTCGCGAATATTGTCATTTTGAATAGGTAAACCAGCGTTTGGTGCCGCACCATTCAAAATTGAGATCGCGCAAATTCCAGTGTCCAAAGCTGTAGTTTCAGCCAGGGTTAATTGATTAGGTGTACTTGCATTGATTTTTGCAAATGCACTTGCCAGCAGAGGATTAACTAGCTGTTGATTGGGATAGCGTAACCTAGATTGATACTCCAAAATCGTACGGTAGTTACTCGCTAAAGCACCATTGCCTAAGAAGTTAACTAAATCAGACTTGGTTTGACCTGCATCAGAACCTGGCCAACCGTAGACTATACCGTTGTTCGACTTTGCTCCAGTACCTGTATTTGCGGAACTTGCTGCATCCGTCGGATCGTAATAGCTACTAACACAAGCAATCGGTCTTTGGTACTCCGGCGTTTCTGCATCAGGATTGGTGACATCATAGGGATAGGTATCGCCCGGATCGGTGTTGGGCTTCTTGTCGTAGTGATAGACAGCAGTTGCCCGCATTCTCAAGTAAGGGCGATCGTTCGTTGTATCGTTGACAAGTAAACCATTCGTGTCAAAAACATCATTATGATCCTTAGCCATCGGCAGATAATCCGGCCAAATGGTAAAGCGCTTAGGAACTAGAGCCGGTGCAACAGGAGGAAATGGAGCAGCAGGTGCTGAAAGATCGTTATTCCCTGGTAAGTAAATCCCAGTTCCTGTAACGATACGCACGCCACCAAATAAATCTGTTAAGCGAATTTGATCGCGTGCGGCTTGACGTTCCCAATAGCCATCGCGCCCAGTATCACCCAAATCGTCTAATGTTCTAACTCTCGAAGTCCGGCTGCGGGTTTCATCAGACATCCCAGAGCCTCTGTTATGCCATCTGTTTTCTGAGGGCGCTAAAAGCAGTTGGGAGTCATTTCGCAAAAAGCTTTGAGCTGTCTCGTTGTAAACAAACTCAGGTAAATTATTACCGATAAAAACCCGATCTCCGACTCGCCACTCCTTACCCTCGCGTTGAGCAGGCTGAGTTGCTCTAGGACGAATCAAGTTGAGTTGGAGATTGGCAAAGCCTGCAAAGGTATTATTATTTGCCGGATCGACAGGATACATCCATGTTCTAGGGGGTCTAGCAGGTCCGGTTGCTGTCTGTAAAAACGCTTGAGCTTGACCAGCATTGGTAATGGGCGATGTTCGATAGTCTGTACCATTAACAATTAATGGATTCGCACCTGTTGCAACTTCTTTATAAGGAACGCGTCGGGTACGTTCTTTGAAGTAGTTTCTGAGTTGATTTTCCGGAACCGGTTGTTGATCGGCAGGAAGTAGTCTAGCAGCATTAACTAACAAATCAATACGTTCTTCATAGGCAGCCGTATTGTAAGCAAGGGTACTTCCCCCCGGCTCAACTGTACTTTTATCGTCTGCACCTAAATTTTGAGCAGTTGTGGGAGGAACGCCCCGACCTTGGTAAAAATCGATTAGGGCTGCATTTTGGTCTGTTGTATCATTGACCCGCCCTGGAGCAAGATTTCCACCAACTACAATCTCGCTAGCTTCCTTGGCGTAATAACAGGAGTTGATGCTGCTTACTAGACGCAGGCGGACATCGCCTGCAAATGTTTTACCAGCCAATAAGTTACTGTTAGTGAAAATCCGACCATTAACATCTAAACCTTGACCCGGTAAGATTTCGAGGTCATCTTCATAAACAATTGCATTATTAGCTAAAGGAATCCGGGTGCGATCTTGTTGATACTCTAAAGCAGAAAAACCTCTGCTTTGTCCTTGAAAAACCTCGTAATTATTAGTATCTAAATCAGCCGGTAATTCGGTGATCGGGACATTAGCAGCGTAAACATAGATGCTTTTTTTCAGAATGTCATTAACTTTAAACCAGCCCGATGTTGCCGTCGCATTACTTGGGCATCCTGGCGGTACAAAGTCATCCATTGGTGGAGTTCTAGCATCTAGGGGATTTCTTCTTCTATCTGGATTATTGTTCCCGTCAATGCCAGGAGTCCGAAATAAAATACTATATAAGGTAAAAGTATCAAATTTCCCGTTATTGTCTGTATCTACAGGAAACTTCCAAGCTGTTTTAATCGTCTCTTTAAGGGGGGCACCTGGATTTGTAATATCGTTAATTTGACCATCTGGCGCATCTGGTTGAGTTCCATTGCTATAGTCGTAGACTAGCTTAAGGGGAATTTCATCACCAAATGTATATTTATTAATGTTGGTATTAAATTCTGCGATTAAGCGGTCATCGGGTGGCGTTCCCTCTTGCACAGAATCAAATAATTCCTTAATTTTCGCTCTTGACCGATCTAATGCGGGTGCCGCTGCATTTAACGTTGCTTCATTGACTCTAACGTTATTTGCATTCTTTGAACGGTCAAAAGAACGCAATACCATTGCAGTAGTAATGAGCATCACTACCAGCATCATCATGACCACAGTGGGTAAGACGAACCCGGCGGTGGCTTGGCGGCGGCGCTGAGGTTTTCCCAGGTTGAGTAAGCCGCGCGAGAGCCAGTTGAGGATGGCTTTGATAGCTTTGTTCAGCGACCGTAAGGGTTGAGGTACTGCTTGAAAGCGCTTGCGATTGGACATGGTGGCTTTCCTAGTTAAACGCTCTGGTGATGCAACTATCCCGAAATCGTGGAAGAAGTGGCGATCGCTCTAACCGTTGCTAACGGAGCAATCGGCGAGCAAGCACATTTTCCCCTAGAGATATACAACGTCTGATATCGCTATTTCGGTTATCCACTGTCTTAACAACACATTTTTTTTGGATCAACAGGGAAAATACACGTTACAGCGAACTCATTTGCAACCTGAAGTTCTCAGTATCCGGTGGATTCCGGCTTTTTGAGGCGATTCCCGAAAAACAGAATTAAGTTGAGTGAATCAACGGAAATCTGGAAATAGAGGGCGATCGCGCTTCGCAAAATCAGTGAAATTTCACGAGCTTTATCGGAACTTTACAAATTCAGCAGGTTCGCCCATCTATCTTACCCACCTGTGCCAAAAAACTTATCAATCCGTCGATCGCTTTCTGCTGGGGGGAAAAATCCCAAGGCGCTAAAAACGCAAAAACCCGCACTTGCGGGTTGATGCACGGCGATAGATGGCTGAGGGGAGAGCGCGATCGCCTCCGCACATTCCCACCCAACATCGCTTAAAATTTGCTCAAATCCAGTCCAGCTTCTTTCGCCATTGCTTGCAGACCTTTAACTTCTAAGGTCTTAATCGCTTTAGTCGAGAGGCGCAATCTCACCCAACGATTGCCTTGGGGCCACCAAACGCGCTTCCATTGTAAATTGGGCTGTTGTAGCTTCTTGGTACGACGGTGAGAGTGAGAAATAGCATAGGCATTATTTGCCTTCTTTCCGGTTAACTGGCATCTACGCGACACGAGACGACCTCCTAAAAAACTCCAGACCTTCTATTTTGACACACCTGCGGGGAACAGGGAAAAGGAAGACAACCGAAAAATCGCCAAAAAAATGCCCCTAGCGAAGTAGGGGAGATAGAAAGGTGGAAAATTTTAGGCTAGTTTAGAAATGGGGTTGACAAAAGCGAGACTACTTCTCGACTTCGGCTAACTTCACCTTAGTGGCTAAACCCAAAGCTTGTAATAAACGAATCGTTAACCAAGTTTGGTCAAATTCCCACCACTGCAAACCGTGACGGGCAGAGTATTGAAAAGCATGGTGATTATTGTGCCAGCCTTCGCCGTAGGTGACTAACGCCACCCACCAGCAGTTGCGAGAGCGATCGCCACTTTCATGACTTTGGTAGCCAAACTTGTGCGTCGCACTATTGACAAACCAAGTACAATGAAAAACTGCAACTAAGCGCACAAAAATTCCCCAAACCACAAACGGCCAACCGCCCAGAGCATAAAGCACCAAGGCTAAAGCCATTTGAATGGGGACAAAGTATTTATCCAAAAATTGATAAACAGGGTCATCTGCAATATCTTTGGTATAACGGGCAACGTCTTTTTTCGCTGGCGTCTCAATGAACATCCAGCCCATGTGACTCCACCAAAACCCTTTATTAGAATCATGCGGATCGGGATCGGTATCCGAATGCAAGTGATGAATGCGGTGCAATCCTACCCAATCAATCACGCCCCCTTCACAGGTGAGCGTACCGCAGAAAACAAAAAAGTATTCTAGCCATTTCGGGGTTTGAAAGCTGCGATGAGTCACCAAACGATGCCATCCTAGGGTAATCCCTAGACCACCCGTTACCCAGTGCAGGAGTAGCGCTACTCCCACTGCTTGCCAATTAAAGTTACCCGGCAAAAGGGCGAAAAGCGCTCCGATATGGATCAATGCCATGTAAATGATAATGATCCATTCCATGCGAGGTTTAGTTGTGGTTGCAACAGTCATGCAGTCATCTCTATAGCGTTTTGCGGCCGAATCTGCGTCATAATGTTCAATTGGCGCTCCAGGGACCCAATGAACAGCTTTGAACAGCTCAAAGAAGCAGAAAAGGCATTGTTTCCGATTTTTTCTGGAATTGACACTGCCGTCAAGCAAAATCTTAGACGAGTTTTAGACGCATTTCGCGAACATCGCGTCGGCGTCCATCACTTTGCCAGTGTCACGGGTTACGGTCATAATGACCTCGGACGAGAAATTCTCGATCGAGTTTTCGCAACCATTATGGGGGCTGAAGCGGCTGCCGTGCGCGTCCAGTTCGTTTCTGGAACGCACGCGATCGCCTGTGCCTTATTTGGCGTTCTGCGTCCGGGAGACGAAATGCTCTCCGTTGCAGGCGCGCCCTACGATACTCTCGAAGAAGTCATCGGGCTGCGAGGACACCAACAAGGCTCCTTAAAGGATTTTGGCATTTCCTACCGCGAATTGCCTCTAACATCCGACGGATCGGTGGACTGGAAAGCTCTCAGTGAGGCCATTACCCCCAAAACCCGTTTAGCCCTCATTCAACGTTCCTGCGGCTATTCCTGGCGTTCGTCCCTCTCCATTGCCGACATTGAAAAAATCGTTAAGATTGTCAAGCAGCAAAACCCAAACACCATTTGTTTTGTCGATAACTGTTACGGCGAATTTATCGAAGAACAGGAACCCCCCGCCGTCGGTGCTGACTTAATCGCTGGATCGCTGATCAAAAATCCGGGCGGCACCATCGTCACTGCCGGGGGATACATCGCGGGTCAAAAAGACCTCGTAGAGGCTGCTACCTGCCGCCTCACCGCCCCCGGAATTGGAAGCGAGGGGGGGGCTACATTTGACCAAAATCGCCTGCTCTTTCAAGGCTTATTCCTAGCTCCGCAAATGGTCGGAGAAGCGATGAAAGGCAATCATTTAACTGCCTACGTCTTCGATCGATTAGGATACCCCGTTAACCCCCATCCCCTGGCTGCGCGTCGCGATGTGATTCAAGCCATTGAACTGGGTTCGCCTGAAAAGCTAATTGCTTTTTGTCGCGCGATTCAGCGATATTCTCCCATTGGATCGTACCTCGACCCCATTCCGGCTCCCATGCCCGGTTACGAAAGCGACTTAGTGATGGCTGGCGGCACCTTTATTGATGGCAGTACCTCAGAATTTTCCGCCGATGGCCCGTTAAGAGAACCTTATATTGTTTTCTGCCAAGGAGGAACCCACTGGACTCACGTTTCTCTAGCCTTAGAAGCAGCCATTGAAGCCCTCAGCGCTGAATGCTAGCAGCGACATTAAAGCGTTAACCAACTAAAAACCTGTGCAACCGTGAGTTCCAATACAATTCCGCTAAGAATAGGGAGCGGACTATTCCCCCTCAACAATTGCACCCGTTGCTCTGGGAAGATCGTTAAAATACTTTCATCCTCTGGATCGATTAACCATCCCAACTCGGTTCCCTGTTGAGAACAGTGCAGCAGTTTCCCCAATACTTTCGTCAAACTCCCATCTGGGGCTAAAATCTCAATAGACCAATCTGGATAAGTCTCGAAGCGGTTGGCAATTCTTCCAGAAGACGTAACCGGAATTCTTTCCCACCGAAACACCGCCACATCCGGAATCATCGAGTCTCCTCCAAAGGTACAGCGCAATTCTGGAAAGGCGATCGCAATTTTCTGCGGCTTAGTCGCGCGGTTAATCGCCTCGCACAGTTCTACCTGGATTAGGCTATGCTCTCCTTGTGGCATAGGTTTTTGAATCACCTCACCATCGATAAATTCAGAAGCGGGTTGAGTTTCGGGAAGTTTTAGGAATTCCTCTAAAGTTAGGGATTGGGTGGCTAAAGTCATCAGTATCCTTCACTGCTATTAAACTCTGTGCCAAAGGTCATTTTTCAATCAAAATCAAGCCACAGTCTCCATCCAAGCAATACATTTTTGCAGTTGTTGTTGCATCACCTCCGCATTCTCTGCATGATAGCGGCGACCGTGACCGGGTAACACCCATTCAAAAGAATAATCGGTTAGCTTTTTCATCGATATTCTCAATTCTGGCCAAGAATACCAGCAAGCCCGCCGAAAGGCGATGAGATGTTGATATTCATCAGACCAAGCTAAATGATCGCCTGTAAACAGGAAGCGATTGTTATAGAGTAAAACCGTATGCCCTTTCGTATGTCCGGGAACGGGAATAATCAGCAAATCTTCGGCGAGTTGATAGGGTTCCGTTCCGCTTAATTGAATTTCTACATCCTGAGTGTTGGCGTTAATCTCATCCTGGTGCAAAATCCGCTGACAGTGAAAATGGTTGGCATACTTTTGATGATCCGCAACGTCATCTCGATGGGTTAAATAGAGATAACTTACCCCACCTAATTCTTCAATCTGCTTGACTAAAGGAGAAGCCCAGCGGGGGGAATCGACTAAAATATTCCCTTGCGGACGGACAATTAGATAGCTAGCCGCCCCAAACGAACTTTCGGCATGATAGCCGCAGTGATACACATTTTCAGCGATGGGGATGGGAAAGCTAGATTGAACCGCTTTAATATCCGTGGGTTTCTCTACGGTTCCAATTGAAGCCGTCGGACAGGCGAGTAAAGCTTGCATGGCTTTGAGGTGCTGCTGTTCGCTCTCCGGCTGGTGATAGACTGCGGATTGGTCATCGTCCTCTATAAACACTTCCGGGGCCATCCAGCGACAGGTATCGCAGTCTATACAGGTGGTATCGACGTAGAAGTTACCCTGAACATTTTGCGATCGCCGTTGCGTCAATTGTGCCATTGTTCTGCCTCCGAGATCCGCATCTACTTCTAGGATAAAGACAGGCAAGGGAGTGCGATCGCGATTTCTCTCCAAAGACTAAGATCGTCAACAAGTCCCACAATATTTCCAACCATGAACCCAACAGCCACAGAACTGGGTTTACCCCCACCCTTCCCCGACCATACCCAACTCCCAGAATCCGATGGTACCTTTGTGAAGAACTTTCAGGAGCATCCCCAAAGCATCCTCCTCACCGACTCCCTCGGCCCCCTTTTAGCACAGCGACACCCAGACGGACGTTACTGTATTGGACAAGATAGCGGCATCTACTGGCGCGAGACAGACCCCCCAGAAGCCGGTGCAGTCGCCCCAGACTGGTTCTATGTCCCCAACGTCTCCGCCCGACCAGAACGCGGTTCTTATCGGCGTTCCTACGTCTTTTGGCGAGAACATATCTCTCCCCTCATCGCCATCGAATTAGCCAGCGGTAAAGGCGAGGAAGAACGAAACGCCACCCCTTTGCTGATGACAGAAGCAGGCGAAGTCCAAAAACCGGGTAAATTCTGGGTTTACGAGCAAATTCTGCATATTACCTACTACGCCATCTATGAAATTGTCAGTAACAGACTCGAAGCCTATCGCCTCGTCGAAGGACGCTATCAACCCATAACACCCAACGAACGGGGTCATTATTTCATCCCACCCCTAGAGATAGAACTAGGACTGTGGCAAGGTACTTATCAAAATCAAACCCAGCAGTGGTTGCGCTGGTGGGATAAAGACGGCAATCTGTTACTCATTGGTAGCGAACGCGCCGAACGGGAGAAACTCAAAACCGAACAGGAAAGACAACGCGCCGAACAAGCCGAACAAAAAGCCGCCCGTTTAGCAGAACGCTTGCGAGAAATGGGAATCGACCCCGATAATCTCGATTAAAACCCAGATCTTGTACCAGTGCCAGAAACCTGGTTTCTTGGCAATTGCTCAAGCTGAAACCCTCAATTTTTCGTCGAGAAACCTGGCTTCTCAGGTCTTAATCAGAATGGTGCAAGATATCTATGTTAATGGACTTAAGCGATTAGCCCGGAACTTGATTTCCGGGCGGGGTGAAAGTTACTGAGGTTTACAGGATAGTCGCGTAGGTTGGGTTGAGGTACGAAACCCAACACAACCCTGGCTGCTGTTGGGTTACGAATGGCGCTAACCCAACCTACGTGACTCATAGGACTTTCAGCAATTTTATCAATCAATCAGAATGTTTACTGTTCAACCAGTCTAAGATCAGAGCATTCACCTGTTCTGGGTGTTCGTCGTGGGGGCAATGTCCCGCATTGGGAATCCCGACAAACTTAACGTCTTTGCCTTGTTCCACTAGGTTTTGATAAATCGTTGCCCCTGCAATGGGCGTCCAAGGGTCATCCTCGCCCCACAAGACCAACAGAGGTTGAGTCACCTTGGGAAATAATTCTACAGGCGATCGCCCTGGTGGTGCGCTCAGAATTGAAGCAAAAACTTTTTGGGCCCCTGGATGACAAGAGGGTTCGTATAGCATCTCGACCAACTCATCGGTAATCGCTTCAGGGTTGCGATACACTTGGCGCAGGGTATTGCGGATGCGTTCTTTGGCGCGAATGCGGTTAAACACAAACGGCCCCGTCATCGGAGAACTCACCATTTTGGTAAACATCCCCATCACAAAGCGCAAGGGGAGTTGCAACTCATCGGGGCGATGGTTGAGGCCTCCCGCACAGTTAATCAAAACCCCGCCGTCAGAAATTTCCGGGTTATCGGCAACGAGGGTTAAACTCAGTAATGCGCCAATGGAGTTACCAATAAAGACGGTGGGTTCTTGGATATGCGCTTGCCAAAAGTCTTGAACTAATGCTTGCCAAAGGTCGAGGGTGTAATCTAGTTCGGGTTTATCTGAACTGCCAAACCCTAGTAAATCTAAGGCAAAAACGCGATAGCCCGTTTCGGCTAAGACGGGAATGTTCTTGCGCCAGTGACCAATGGAGGCCCCAAAGCCATGTAACAGGAGGAGAGGTTTACCTGTGCCAGCGACGGTATAGCAAATTTGATGACCTCGCCATTGCCAGGTAAATTTTTCTAGGGGTTTAGTCGGTTGCAGTTGAGTTGTCACAGTCAATTGAAGATGTAAAGTTTTTTAACTATTCCTTTATTAAGGATAGTTGTTTCCGCAGGCGACTGAGAGCCTCTGAACTGAGAGGGACTTTGATTTCTATTTTTTGACCTTTATCGCGAATCAGCATGAGGTTGGCACCCAAAGCAATTTCGGCATTTTTGAGTTGCAGGGTTTGATACTGAATTTCGGGTAAGCCGACGCGAATGATGACGCCGCGTTGATTTTGGGGATAGATGTACAGGTGTTGGGCGAGGGTATCGAGTTCGAGTTTATAGGGGGTGATGTTGCGTTCCCCTTCTGTAGCAGGTTTGAGCCAATAGAGGGTAATACCGCGCAGTTGGGGCTGATTTAATAAGAATACCTCGTCAAAGCGTTGCGGTTCCCAGTTAATCTGTTCAATTTCACCGTTTTCGGGGATAAGGCGCTGTCGCCAGCTAATTTCTTGACTGGCTAAACTGGCCCACCACTGTTGGATGGCGGCGAGGTTGCTGGCGTTATCGGGGTGGTTGCTGTCTTGCTGCCAAAGATGTTTAATTTGCATCAGTTTTAGGGTTGTATAATCTTGATTTTTTCTTCTTTGTCAATAATACAAATCGTATTGGTAAATAAGGATGAATTGGGAATTAAAATTTTTTGATTATCAGCTTGTAATGTGGTATAGCGCAGATCGATTTGCAAAACTTTTCCTTCGGTGGGGCCAACTTTAATCCAATCGTTACGCCGAAAGGGTTGATAAATCAGGATTAATACGCCAGAAAGTAAATTAGAAACAATATCTTTAAGAGCTAAACCGAGGGCAAATCCAGTTAAGCCCAGACCGGCAACTAGGGCAGAAACATCGATTCCTAATGTCCCCAATGCGGTTAAGGCTCCAAAGAATAAAAGCGAAATTTTGGTGGTTTGTTCTAATAGGTTGAGAATATCAATATTGAGGTTGACGCGATGGGCAAAGCGGAGGATGAGCTTGCGGCTGAGAATGCTGGCAAACCAAAACGCGCCAAAAATGAGGAGGCTTAATCCAAGTTGGGGAATAAAGAGTAGAATTCGGCTGAGGAAATTTGCGATCGCTAGATCCATAAACATCGATTCACGCGCTACAAAGGCGATTCTCCGGGGTTGAGGTAGGGGAAAGGAACCGCCAACAGGAGTAAAATCCCGAAAAGCGCGATCGCCCCTGCAATCCCCAATAATTTTAAGCGAGACGGCCAAGAACTCTGCTGCTGGCGATGGGGAACCAGCCACAACAACAGCGCCCCCAGACTCATGAGACTGCCCAAAATAGCAGCCGTCCCGCCCAAGATGGCGATCGCCATCCATGCTATTACCGTTAAAGTATGAGGCATTGCATCCCCTGTTGAGCCAGACCCGTCTTTATTTTAAGCAGGTCTTTTAAGAACCTTAAACGCCAACCCCATCTTGCTCCTCGCACCCTTAGCAGCAAAACTTTACACAAACCGAGTGCCTACCTCTGATAAAGGGTATCCCTCATTCTGATAGACTGGTCACTGAAATTGGCTAGATACAAGCGTTTCATAGACTCAGTGGGAGAGATACCGTGCTAGAAAGTACACTTGGCTTAGAAATTATCGAAGTAGTCGAGCAAGCCGCCCTCGCCTCTGCACGCTGGATGGGAAAAGGTGAGAAAAACACCGCCGATCAAGTTGCAGTAGAAGCGATGCGCGAGCGGATGAACAGAATTCATATGCGCGGTCGAATCGTCATCGGTGAAGGCGAGCGCGACGATGCACCGATGCTCTACATTGGGGAAGAAGTGGGCATTTGTACCCGCGAAGATGCCAAAGATTTCTGCAATCCTGACGAACTGATTGAAATTGACATCGCCGTTGACCCCTGCGAAGGCACTAACCTAGTGGCTTACGGGCAAAATGGTTCAATGGCCGTATTAGCCATCTCTGAAAAAGGCGGCTTATTCGCTGCGCCAGACTTCTACATGAAGAAACTGGCAGCTCCGGCGGTTGCGAAAGGCAAAGTGGATATTAGCAAATCCGCAACCGAAAACCTGAAAATCATGTCTGAGTGCATGGATCGCGCCGTCGAGGAATTAGTTGTAGTGGTGATGGATCGTCCCCGTCACAAAGAACTCATCCAAGAAATCCGCGAAGCCGGAGCCAGAGTCCGGTTGATTAGCGATGGTGACGTGTCTGCGGCCATTTGTTGCGGCTTTGCAGGCACCAACATTCACGCGCTGATGGGGATTGGTGCGGCTCCTGAAGGGGTGATTTCAGCAGCAGCAATGCGTTGCTTGGGCGGCCACTTCCAAGGTCAATTGATCTACGATCCAGAGGTAGTGAAAACAGGCTTGATCGGCGAAAGCAAAGAAAGCAACCTGGCTCGACTCAAAGACATGGGGATTAATGACCCTGATAAAGTCTATGATGCGGAAGAACTCGCCTCTGGCGAAACGGTTCTGTTTGCAGCTTGCGGCATCACTCCGGGTAACTTAATGGAAGGCGTGCGCTTCTTCGGTGGCGGCGCTCGGACGCAAAGCCTTGTTATTTCTAGCCAGTCTCGGACTGCTCGCTTTGTGGATACCATTCACATGTTTGATGAGCCACGGGCGCTGCAATTGAAATAGCCTGCCAATAGGAAGAATTGAGGATGGAATGGCGATCGCCTTTCATTCTCAGTTCTCAATTAGCAATTAGCCATTAGCAATTAGCCATTAATATAATGAACATTGCAGTAGTCGGTTTAAGTCACAAAACAGCACCCGTTGAAGTGCGGGAAAAGTTGAGTATCCCCGAACCGCAAGTTGAAGGGGCGATCGCGCATTTACTGTCTTACCCGCACATTGAAGAAGTCGCCATTCTCAGCACTTGCAACCGCCTAGAGATTTACATCGTCACCAGCGAAACCCAACAAGGCGTTGCCGAACTCACCCAATTCTTAGCCGAACATAGTAAAGTTCCCGTCCATCACCTGCGCCCCCACCTGTTTATCCTGCTCCACGAAGATGCCGTCATGCACCTGATGCGCGTCTCAGCCGGACTCGATAGCTTGGTATTAGGGGAAGGTCAAATTCTGGCCCAAGTTAAACAAGCCCATAAACTCGGCCAGCAGTACAAAGGGGTGGGGCGGATTCTCAACCGCCTGCTGAAACAAGCCCTCACCGCCGGGAAACGGGTACGAACTGAAACCAGCATTGGCACTGGGGCCGTTTCCATTAGTTCGGCAGCCGTGGAACTGGCTCAAATCAAGGTTCCCAACCTTTCGGCTTGTCGCGTGGCGATCCTAGGGGCCGGGAAAATGTCTCGCCTGCTGGTACAGCACCTGATTGCCAAAGGCGCAACCCAAATTTGTATTCTCAACCGCTCTTTACCCCGCGCCGAAGAATTAGCCGCCCAGTTCCGCGAGGTGGAAATCCGCGTTTGTCTGCTCTCGGAGATGATGAGCATTGTGGCAGAATCGGATTTAGTGTTTACCAGTACCTCTGCAACGCAACCCTTACTCAACCGCGCCAAATTAGAACCTGTTTTACAAAGTCAGCGTACCCTGATGCTATTTGATATTTCTGTACCGCGTAATGTGGATGCAGATGTGAATCAAGTGATGGGGGTTCATGCTTTTAACGTAGACGATTTGAAGGCTGTGGTGGCGCAAAACCAAGAAAGCCGCCGTCAAATGGCGATGGAAGCGGAAGTTCTGCTTGAAGAAGAGTGCGAAGCCTTTATCGTTTGGTGGCGGAGTTTAGAGACGGTTCCTACCATCAACAGTCTCAGAGATAAAATTGAAACCATTCGCGAACAAGAATTAGAAAAAGCGCTATCTCGTTTAGGGTCAGAATTTGCCGAAAAACATCAAGAAGTGATCGAGGCTTTAACGCGCGGCATAGTCAATAAAATTTTGCACGATCCAATGGTTCAACTCAGAGCGCAGCAGGATATTGAAGCCAGACGACACGCAATGGAAACCTTAAAAGTATTATTTAACCTCGAAACAGAAACGAGATCGAGCGAGCAATATAGCTAAAACCCGCTTGAGTTTTAATGGGTTTCGCGATCGGCTTCTTGTTGAAAAGAGGCCGATTTTTTTATTGAGGATCGGACATTGCTAGCAGTTCCCTCTGGTACAGTTAACGCCCTGGCAACTGTTATAGATAAAATGCGGCAAACTGTACCGCGCCATGAGGCTGAGAATCCCTTATATTGCTCGTATTGACTTGGGGAGTAGCAAACAATGAGGATTCCCTTGGATCGGCGATCACACAAAGCCGTTTACCTGCAAATTCGCGATCGCATTAGTCGCCTGATCGAAAGCGGGGCTTTAAAACCAGGCGACAAACTTCCCTCCATTCGTTCCCTCGCCGAAGGAACCAACGTGAACAAACTCACCGTTCTCGAAGCCTACAGCGTGCTTGAAGCTGAAGGCTTGGTTCATGCTCGCCAAGGATCGGGTTACTTTGTCAGCACCCCCCCATTACCCCTCAATCAAACCCAATCCACCTTTGCGCCGCCCCAGGAAGCGATCGTCACCGAACAACAGGGGGGGTGGTTTTATAACCTGTACATGGCGTCTCTATCGGCGAAAGAATATCCCGATATCATCGACTTTAGCAATGGATTTTCTCAGGTTTGTGAGGCAAAAGACCTCCCCCGCGTTGCCAGACGCGCCGTTAAACAAGTGGGCGACGTTCTGTTTAACTACGATCTCCCCCAGGGTTTGCTCGCCCTGCGCCAACAAATTGCCCGCCTGCTGATTCAACGCGGCTTAGAAGTCACCCCCGATAACCTAATTGTTACCAACGGTTCCAAACAAGCCCTCTCCCTCGCCATTCATTACTATGTCAAACCGGGAGATTGGGCAATTGTGGAATGTCCTTGCTATCACGGCGTTCTTGCTATTCTCTCAGAACTGGGCGTCCGGGCGATCGGGATTCCCATGACGCCGGAAGGTATGAATCTCGAACTGCTCGAACAGTATTTGCACACCCATCGCCCCAAACTTATCTACACCGTCTCGACTCTGCACAACCCCACGGGCATTACCACCTCCCAAGCGCACCGCCAGCAACTCGTGCGCCTAGCCGAACGTTACGGTTGTCCCATTTTGGAAGATAACGCCTATGAGGGGCTAAATTTCGATCCCGTTCCTGCCCCCATCAAAGCCCTTGATAAAAACCATATTGTCACTTATTTAGGCACTTTTTCTAAAACATTAATGCCGGGAATTCGCGTCGGCTATATGGTGTCTACGGGTCAACATTATCAACCCTTACTTGAGCGCAAATTGCTTCACGATTTGCATGTTTCTACTGTTTCTCAAGCCATTGTCAGCGAATATTTGGCATCGGGAAATTATCGCCGACACTTAGCGCATTTACAAACCAAACATCTCGAACGCCGAAACATGATGTTAAGCGCCCTCGAACGTTATTTTCCCTCGCAGGTGGCTTGGACATTGCCGAATGGGGGGACTTTTATTTGGGTGCAGCTTCCCCCTGGCGCGCCAATGCCAGAAATTTGCCAAGAGGCGTTAGCACAAAAAATTTTAGTGGCAGAAGGTAAGCCCTTTTTCCCAGACTTTCAAGGATATCCTGCCATGCGTCTCAATTTTTCTTTAACCCCGGAGGCGATTGAAACTGGCGTATCCACCCTGGGAAATATCCTCAAGCGTTATATATAAGGGGTTACAGCGATATCCCCCCCATTGGGATAAGAGAGGCTTGACTTATAATGTAATGGCTGATACATTATGAGTCTGAGGCTAGTTCGCTCAAAGCATCCTAAGCCAATTCGCTACGCTCTCAGCAACCTCATTAGATTATTCTCTTTGCGCGTCAGATCGTTAGGCGATGTAAATCTAACCGTTACATCGAATTTCGTCTGTGTTTAGCAAGTTGCGTTAGTTCTGACTGCAAAGAAATCCCATCTTTGAGTGCTTTTGCCAAATTCAGAGCGATTGATTTAATTCACCCACACTCACTCAACCCAAATTTGGGCCCTAGCATTGATTTGCGGGTCGTTAAAGGTAGGATATCAGCCTTTTTCGATCTGCGTAGGAGCGATTAAAATTTCCACAGGAGACCCGTATGATTCTGATTGGAACCTGCGACGATTCGACGCAAGACATTTGGCTAGATTGTATTGCAGAGTGGCATGATTTTTGTGTCACCCAAACCCTTGAACCTTGGGAACATTTGACGACTCAAGCTGGCTTATTTTACATTAGCAACGAACTTTACAATCGGCGTCAAGGTCATAATCTGCGTTCGGAGATGATGACGGCGAGTTAGAGTTCGCGCTTACAAGGTGCAAGCTTTTCATCTTCAGTCTGTATCTTTTGAGACGCTTGCACTTTTAATCCGAGTAGAATCTAGGAGAAAATTCCTCTTTTTGACGTTCTCAATCTCAGTTTGAAGTAACTTTTGATTCAGAATCCTGAAGTTCTGTACCCGGAAGCCACAGTAAATCTGTGACCCCCGGATCGTAACCGCATTGGCTTAGGAGTGTGGTTAATTGACCGCGATGATGGGTTTGGTGATTAAAAAAGTGAAGGGCTGTATGCCATAGGGGATACGTACATTCTCTGGCTTGCGAACGGCTGAAAAACGTCAGGGGGGCAGCTAATTTTTCTTCGGTTAACTGATTTGCCCAATTTTGAATTTCGCGATCGCTCTTTTGGCGTTCTTGGGTCAGGATCGTAAAATCTGCGTATAATTCTTCAGCCAAGGACTTGCTTTCAAAAGGGCGATCGCAAAAACGACCGAGCCACAACCGATCGGCTAAGAGGATATGATTGAGGGTACCGTGAATTGACCGAAAAAATGCCCCGCGATCGGCTTTTCGCACCTCATCGGGAAGAGTTTCGCAAACGGCATAAATTCGCTCGTTCATCCAAGTATTATATTGAGCCAGTCTTTGAAAATAATCGCTCTTGTGCATATTGCCTAAAATAAAATCACGGTGCGAAGCGTCGCTTGCCAAGTCAGCCCCGATTGCGATTGATTATCCGCATGATTGACTAAGATCAAAGAAGGCGTAATGCTCAGGCGATCGCTTAAACCCAAATTATAAAATACCTCAAAATTGGTTTGAGTCGAGTTGCCCAAATTGCGTTCAATAAACGGTTGACCTAACGCAATTCCCGCCGCCGTTCCAGGGATGAGGAAATCGCGAACGCTAAACCCCACCGCCCAGGATTTTGGCTGTAAATCTAAATCGCGTCCGAGTTGGCTATGATATCCTTCATAGGTACCGATTCCGAACCGACCAAACGCCCCAAAAAAGCGATTAAACGACCACTCCACATTCGCCCCAAACGCATTCACCTCAGTTCGGTCTAGATTCGCCCGCGTATATTGCAATCGCAGCGCCAAAGGGCTATTCGGGGTATATTCTACCTCCACCGAACCCTGATAGCGATCGCCAAACCAGCCGCGAGTCGGGGAATTTGCATCGGAAGCAATATACAACGCATTCACCGCAAACGGCGTATTATTCAACCGCCAATTGACTGCAATTCCCGCCCCAGGATTGCGATCGATTTGATTTTGGACGATTAATGGATTATTGATAAAAAAGCTAGAGTTAAAATCTAATCTCTCATGATTCGCAAAGCGATTGCGGTCAATAAAATCCCTCGGTACCAGGCGAGGGCCTACAGAAATCGCTAAATTCTCTAGGGGTTGAAAACTGTAATAGAGGCGATTGAGTTGCACTCCCGAATCTGCCCCAACATAGTCTAACCCTCCCCCATCGGCCAAAAGCCCCCTCGTCCCTAAAAAATTCTCGCCTTCTGCGTGAACTAAGCCCACGCTATCGCCCCCATTATTCCCGGTTTGCAACTGCGTCACCAGTAAATGACGGTTTTGCCAACTGCTGAGTAAATTCAGGCGAACGCGAGACACCAGGGTACTATTTTCGCTACCCCCCGTCAGGGCCATAATCGCTTCGCCATCGAGTTGAGTCGTGGCTGAAAAGCGGGTATTTTCCAGCGCCAGCAAGCGAGTATCAATATCATCAAGGCGCGATCGCACTTGGTCAAGAGCGACCTGATAATCTTGTTGCAAGCGCTGTAAAGTTTGCAAATCCTCCTGAGTCAGGAGAGTTGCAGCCCCCCCTAACTCCTCAATCCGATTGAGAACCGTATTTAAAGCCGCCGCAAACTCGTAGCGAGACAGGGGGCGATTTCCCCGAAACGTCCCATCGGGATAACCTGCAATCACCCCATAGCGTTCCACCAACGATTGCAAGGCTTGGTAAGCCCAATCCGTCGGCTGCACATCCGATAGCTGAGACACCGAAGTAACTTGGGCCGTAGCAGGAACCTCAGATAGGGCGAGGATTCCCAAACTAAGCAAGCAAACCCCAATCCATCGAACAGACTGGGGCCCGCAAACTGAAAAATGGGTCTGCGAACCTGCGGATTTCACAATGCACTCCTACACTGAAGCTTTGGGCAACCCGACCGCGAATTAACCGTTAGCGAGTTGCGACTTCTGCGTTCTTCTCAGAAGTCTGGTTCGCCGAACCCTGAGTTCCCAACTGGATTAACTCCACCTTATACCCATCGGGGTCTTCCACGAAAGCAATCACCGTCGAACCATGTTTCATCGGACCAGGTTCGCGCACGACCTTACCGCCACGGGCTTTAATTTCTTCGCAGGTTCCATAGATATCATCTACCCCTAGGGCAATATGACCGTAACCCGTGCCTAAGTCATAACTTTCCGTATCCCAATTGTGGGTTAACTCCAGAACGCTATGGTCAGACTCATCGCCATAACCAACAAAAGCTAAAGTAAACCGGCCGCCGGGATAATCTTTTTGGCGGAGAAGTTTCATCCCCAAGAGGTCGCAATAGAACTTTAAGGAGGTTTCTAAATTGCCAACTCTGAGCATGGTATGCAATAAACGCATAAGTCAATCCCAAATACTTTACTAAATATCAATCCATTACCGGACACACAGCGTTATTCTAACTAACCGACCGTGACAAAATTCCTAAATTTCTGGACACAGGAAAGATTATGTTAGATCTCTCAGAAACAGCGATCGCCGATATTCATGCTAGAGAAATTCTCGACTCTCGCGGCCGTCCTACTATAGAAGCCGAAGTTCACCTGGTTAACGGCGCAATGGGGCTTGCCCAAGTCCCCAGCGGCGCTTCTACAGGCACCTACGAAGCCCACGAACTGCGCGATGACGAACGGCGCTATGGCGGGAAAGGGGTATTTAAAGCGGTGCGAAACGTCAATGAGAAAATTCGCGATCGCCTTTTAAATCTCGACGCCCTCAATCAAACCTTAATCGATCGCACCATGATCGATCGCGATGGTTCCGCCAACAAATCGAACCTGGGTGCAAACGCCATCCTCGCCGTTTCCCTCGCGAGTGCCAAAGCCGCCGCCGACGCCCTCGCCCTCCCCTTGTATCGCTACCTAGGAGGGCCTTTAGCCAACGTTCTCCCCATTCCTTTAATGAACGTCATCAACGGGGGGGCCCATGCTGCGAATAATGTAGACTTTCAAGAATTCATGATCGTCCCTGTGGGTGCGCCAACCTTCAAAGAAGCGCTACGCTGGGGCGCAGAAGTGTTTGCTAGCCTTAGCAAGGTTCTCGACCAAAATGGCTTGCTGACAGGCGTTGGCGATGAAGGAGGATTTGCCCCTAACCTGGAATCGAACCAAGCTGCCCTAGAATTTTTAATGACCGCGATTGAAAAAGCGGGTTACAAGCCGGGAGAAGAAATTGCCCTCGCCCTAGATGTTGCCGCCAGCGAATTCTATGAAAATGGTCAGTATATCTATGATGGCGCGCCCCATTCTCCTGAAGAGTTTATCAATTATCTCGGACAACTGGTCGAACAATACCCCATCGTCTCGATTGAAGATGGCTTGCATGAGGAAGACTGGGAAAACTGGCAGCAATTAACCGCTAAAATTGGCGATCGCGTTCAACTCGTCGGCGACGATCTATTTGTCACCAACCCCAAGCGCCTGCAAAAGGGAATCGAACTCAACGCCGGAAACGCTATTTTAATTAAACTCAATCAAATTGGCACTCTCACCGAAACCCTAGAAGCGGTCGATCTCGCCACGCGCCATCGCTATCGTTCAATTATCAGCCATCGTTCCGGCGAAACTGAAGATACCACAATCGCCGATCTCGCCGTCGCCACCCGCGCCGGACAAATTAAGACGGGTTCTCTGTGTCGTAGCGAACGGGTTGCTAAATATAACCGCCTCCTCCGCATTGAAGACGAACTTAAAGATCAAGCCGTCTACGCGGGAACGATTCCCTCTTTGGCGTTGAACCGCAAGGGTTAACGTCAAGTGCTGAGTAAAGAAACTGCACCATCCTGAGTAAGACCTGAGAAACCGGGTTTCTTGACGAAAAAGGGTTTCAGCTTAAGCGATTTGCAAGAAACCCGGTTTCTGGCACTGGTGCAAGATGTGATTTTAAGCGAACTGTTTGAGGAAGCGCAAATCGCTACTATAACAGCGGCGGATATCATCGATTTGGTGGAGAACCATCGCAAACCGTTCTACCCCTAACCCTAAAGCAAAGCCTGTATAGACTTCTGGATCGTAACCCACGGCCTTAAAGACATTGGGGTCAACCATACCGCAACCCATAATTTCTAGCCAGCGCCCTTTCCACATCACATCGACTTCAGCCGAAGGTTCGGTAAACGGGAAGTAACTAGCACGGAAGCGAATGGGGACATCGCCGAACATCTGACGGACGAATTCTTTGACAGTCCCTTTGAGATCGGTAAACGTTAAACCCTCATCCACGGCGAGGAGTTCAATTTGGTGGAAAACGGCCGAGTGCGTTGCATCTACCGTATCGCGACGATAGCAGCGACCCGGTGCTACGATCCGGATCGGCGGATCGTTTTCTTCCATGTAGTGAATTTGAACCGAGGAGGTTTGCGTTCGCAGTAAGTTCCCATCCGGCAGGTAAAAGGTATCCTGCATATCGCGGGCGGGGTGATCGGCGGGCGTGTTTAACGCTTCAAAGTTATAGTAATCGGTTTCAATTTCCGGGCCATCGGCAACGGTATAGCCCAGACCGACAAAGATATCAATTAAGCGGTCAATGGTACTATTGAGCGGATGCATCACCCCTTGGGGACGATAAACACCCGGCATGGTGACATCCAGGGTTTCGGCTTCCAATTGGGCTTGAATTTGGGCTTGCTGGAGGGCTTGGCGCTTTTGAGCCAGTTCGGTTTCGATTGTCGTTTTGACTTCGTTTGCTACTGCCCCAATGCGCGGCCGTTCTGCGGGGTCTAGCTTGCCCATGCCGCCCAGGATTTGCGAGAGTTGACCTTTTTTGCCCAAATAGCTGACTCGCAGTTCCTCTAGGCGTTCTAAGGTATCACTGGTTGCGATCGCCTTTGTTGCTTCTGCTTTCAGGGTAGCCAGTTGTGTCTCCAGGTCGCTCATCGGATTTTCAAGTTTAGATTTAAAAAATTCAGAGGATGATCCATGCTGAGTGTAGCGCGATTCGTTCCCTTTCTGGAGCTTTGCTAGATTGGAGGGCAGACCCGAACTCAATCAGCGATCTTTTCCATGCAACTGCTCATTAGTAACGACGATGGTATCTTTGCGCCTGGTATTCGCGCCCTAGCGAATCGACTCGCCGAGGCCGAATATGAGGTTATGGTGGTTTGTCCAGACCGAGAGCGATCGGCAACGGGTCACGGTTTAACGCTCCATAAACCCATTCGTGCCGAACGGGTAGACTCGATTTTTGCGGCAGGAGTCAAGGCTTGGGCCTGTTCGGGAACTCCGGCAGACTGCGTTAAATTGGCTCTTGGGGCGTTGGTCGAACGTCCGCCAGATTTTGTGCTTTCCGGCATTAACCAAGGGGCAAACTTAGGAACCGATGTTCTCTATTCCGGAACTGTTTCCGCAGCGATGGAAGGTACAATTGAGGGCATCCCAAGTATTGCCTTCAGTCTAACCAGTTTTGCGGATTGCGAATTTGGGGTAGCCGCAGATTTTGCTTATACCTTAGTGACGCAACTCGCTCAACAGCCTCTTCCCAAACATATGTTATTAAATGTTAACGTCCCCGCCGTTGGGCCAGAAGCGATCGCTGGCGTTAAAATCACCCGCCAAGGCGTGCGGCGTTACTTTGATATGTTTGAAAAACGCACCGATCCGCGCGGAAAAACCTACTATTGGTTAGCCGGAGAAGTGTCGGAGGAGGTTCCGTTTGACCCCATCGCAGAGGTAATCGCCGCCAACATTCCCAGCGATGTTCAAGCCATCCGCGAAAATTACATCACCATCACGCCTTTGCAGTATAATCTGACCTACGCAGCAGGTTTAGAGAGTTTACAAAAGTGGGGATTGAGCGATTGGGGCGAGCGCAACGCACAGGGCTAGCATTAAGTTTGCCAAGATTAGAGTCGTAACGAACTATCATGAAACTAATAACGCCTGGTTGATTAAGTTGTGTGTTTCCTTCTCCGGGTGAGTTAGGGTTGCTCTACCATTCGTAGACTTGTCGTTGACTTCAGGCCTGCTGGAAAGCGCTCGCTTTGGGAAACGGGCCTTCCCAAAATGAAAACCCGCGCCTGTTACGCTTTTAGAGAGAGCGATCGCCTGCGGTACGCTACGCGAACGTATGGCTCGGACTTGCAACGCATTTGTGAAATCAAGTAAACACCCATGTCTAACACGCAAAACCAATTTACGGTTCACTTCTGGGGCGTTCGAGGTAGTATTCCCTGTCCGGGCCCGGAAACGGTTCGTTATGGCGGGAACACCTCATGTATTGAAATGCGCGTGGGTGGCGATCGCCTCATCTTTGATGGGGGGACGGGTCTGAGAGTTCTCGGTCAATACCTCCTCTCACAAATGCCAGTGGACGCGCATATGTTTTTTACCCATTCCCACTGGGACCACATCCAAGGCTTTCCCTTTTTTGTTCCAGCCTTTATTAAAGGCAACCGCTTTCACATTCATGGGGTAAAATCGCCGAACGGAGCAACCATTCAGCAGCGCCTCAACGATCAAATGCTGCACCCCAACTTCCCCGTCCCGTTACAAGTCATGGCGTCCGAACTGAAGTTTTACACCATGCAAGTTGGCGAAGTGATGCGGATCGGCGAAATTGAAGTCGAAAACGCCCTTTTAAACCATCCCGGAGAAGCCGTCGGCTATCGCGTCAGTTGGCGGGGTCATGTGGCGGCCTATGTCACCGATACCGAGCATTACCCCGGCCGCTTAGATGAAAATGTCCTGAAGCTGGCCCAAGATGCTGATTTGTTAATCTATGACGCCACCTATACCGATGAAGAATATAGTTCCCCCCAAGGAAGTAAAGTCGGTTGGGGTCATTCCACTTGGCAAGAAGCCGTCAAAGTGGCACAAGCAGCCAATGTCAAAAAATTAGCCATCTTCCATCACGATCCCCTCCATAACGACGACTTTCTTGATCGGGTGGGCGAAGAAGTGGCCCAACATTTTCCTGAAAGCCTGATGGCGAGAGAAGGACTCTCAATTCAACTGGCTTCACCGCCTTCAGAACTCGAACATAACCCAGAGCATTCCCTCTCGAAAGCCAAAGTGTGAGGACTGGGCGAAGCAATCTCTATTTTTTCAGGTTCCAAACCTGAACTTCCTTGAAATTTGTGTCAAAATGTAAAGCGTGTGGTTAACTTCCTCGCTCGATACCGTTCTTACTCCCACTGCGGTTGCCCTAGGAAACTTCGATGGCGTTCATCGGGGGCATCGCCAGGTGATTCAGTCTGCCTTAGCCGCAGCCACCCAAGCTGAAGTCTATCCAACCGTTGTCACCTTTCACCCGCACCCGCAAGCCTTCTTCACAGGTCAGTCCCGGTTATTGCTGACTCCTGTTGAAGAGAAAGTGCAGCAGCTTGAAGCAATGGGCATTACCCAAATGGTGGCTCTCCCCTTCGACCGTCCTTTGGCCGAACTGAGTCCCGAAGCGTTTGTCGAAACCATTTTGCTAGAGCAACTGCAAGCGCAATGGATCAGCGTCGGGCAAGATTTTCGCTTTGGGAAAAAGCGGGCAGGTACCGTTGCAGACCTTCAGGCGATCGCCGCCGCCCACAACGTTGAAGTCCATATCGTTCCCCTGCATACCTGTAAAGAAGGACGCATTAGTAGTTCTCAAATCCGCACATCCTTAACAGCAGGAGACTTAGCCCAAGCCAACCGCCTGCTAGGTCGTCCCTACAGCTTAATTGGAACCGTCGTTCAAGGGCAGCAACTCGGCCGTACTATTGGCTTTCCCACAGCTAACTTACAACTACCACCCGAAAAGTTTCTTCCCCGCCAAGGCGTTTATAGGGTGCGCGTCACCAGTACGGGTTGGGAAAAGCCCCAGTTAGGCGTCATGAATATTGGCAACCGTCCCACCGTCGATGGCGTTCAGCAAACGACAGAAGTCCACCTCCTAGACTGGTCGGGCGACTTATACGGACAAACGTTAACCGTTGACCTAGAAGCATTTTTACGTCCAGAGCAAAAATTTGCTTCCCTAGAGGCGCTGAAAGCCCAAATTCACGCTGACTGCGAAACCGCCCGACAGCAAGCCATCAGCGATTATGTGTTGGAGAGTTAACGAGCGCTAAGATGGGGAATCAAACGCGATTAAGCGCCTCTTGAAACGCTTCTAGCAAAACCTCATCGGTCATATTCTCCCCTGTCTGTTGCCGCATTTCCTCCAGAAAAACTTGCTTGGCTTGGCTGAATGTCGGATCTTTGCCAGAATACCCCAAAGATAAGAGGTCTCGGTGGCGATACATCCAACCAATGGCTATACCGAGTAATTGAGAAGTGGGTTTGCTAAACACTAGTCGATTCTTGAATGGGAAGGCGGATCAAAAATAGAGATCCTTGACCTAACTCCGATTCAACCGTAAGTTCGCCACCATGATTATCCGCTACAATTTGCTGGGCGATCGCCAATCCTAACCCCGTCCCTTTCCCAACCCCTTTGGTAGTAAAGAGGTGGTCAAAGATGCGGCTTTTGACCTCTTCCCCCATACCAGGGCCATTATCTGCGATCGCAATTTGGACAAAATTCCCTTCCACCGTTGTTTGAATCATAATTTGATTGGGATCGGCTTGAATGTCGGCAAATCTCCGCCCGAAATTAGACTCATCAAGCGCATCAATTGCATTCGCCAAAAGATTCATAAACACCTGGTTTAACTGACCGGGAAAGCAGGGAATAGAGGGTAACTCCCCATAGTGCTTAATCACCTCAATAACAGGGCGCTTACTGTTGGCTTTGAGGCGATACTTCAAAATTAACAGCGTGCTATCTAGACCTTCATGAACATTAGCCGCGACTTTGCGATCGGTATCGGCGCGAGAAAAGGTGCGGAGACTAGTGCTGATATTGGCAATTCGATCGATCGCCCCTTTCATAGAATTGAGTAACTTCAGTAAGTCTTCCGAGAGAAACTCTAAATCAATCGCCTCAGCGCTATCTTGGATCGCGGCGACTGGGTTGGGATAGTGCTGTTGATAGAGTTCTAGATGGTTGAGGAGGTCTTGGACATAATCTTGACTGTTGTCGAGACTGCCATTGAGAAATCCAATGGGATTATTGATTTCGTGGGCGACGCCTGCCACTAAATTTCCCAAAGATGCCATTTTTTCGCTTTGGATGATTTGCAATTGGGATTGTTCAAGCTGTTGGGTATAGATTTGAGCTTGCTGATAGAGGCGAGCATTTTCGAGGGAAATTGCCGCTTGGGCACAGAGAAACTTTAACAGCTCCACGCGATCGCTCGTAAACGCCCCAACCGCCACCTGATTTTCTAAATACAAAATGGCGGCTAACTTGCCTTGCTGAAGAATGGGGGCGCACAGCAAACTCTTCGGTTGATGTTGTTCCACATAGGGATCGCGGGCTAGGGTGGGATGGGTGGTGGCATTGATGATGGCGACCGACTCTAGGTTGCGCTTAACCGTATGAATTAAGCTGTGCGGAACCTCTGGGCTATCGGATAAGGCGATCGCTTGAATCTGTACGGGACGATCGAGAACAGCGACAGCTTCTACAAACCATCGACCCTCGCGAGGCATGAGAAGCGCGCCCTTATCGGCTCCAGCATTTTCTAAGACCGTATGCAGGAGGGTAGCTAAGAGCTTATCAAGCTGAATTTCGCTAGAAAGGGTTTGCGAGGCTTTGAGAACCGTTGCCAAATCAAGATTAGCCAAAACACTATTGCTAGACGAAGAAGCTTTAGTGCTAGCCGTTGGCGTTAGGGTTAGGGTTGGCGTGGCAAACAACGTTTCTGTTGCCGACAATGAGATCCCCTGCTGTTGCAAAATGGGTGCTAGCAATGTGGGATAGCGGCTTTCTAAATCTGCAACTTTGGCTTGAGCGCCCCAACGGGCATAGCAGTAATAGGCTTGTTGGAGGTACTCAGAGGCAATTTTGAGTTTGCCCCACTCAAGATAGAACTTGGCAGCTAGTTCGTTCGCGATCGCCTCTTCGGGTAGGAACCCGCTTGCTTGAGCTTGAGCGATCGCCAGATCGTAGGATTCAATTGCCTCAGATTTTTGATGCAGGACTCGGAATTGTTCGGCTGCAACCAATAGACAGCGATGCTGATGGTTGAATGGGGCATGGACTGCCCAACTTTCGAGTTTAGCTTGAGCGGTTTGCACGCGCTCTAAAATGAGAACCTGCTGTTGGGGACGCGCATGGGCATAGTTTCTCAGTTGGATCAGCGCCTCGTAAAAAACCCAAGTGGGGGCTAAGAAGTAACCGCTAGCCGCCTCGCTATATTCTTCCAGCAAGGGTATTAATTGGGCAATCCGTTCATCTTGCTCGAACCAGTAGCAGAGTAAAGCCTGGTAGAAATAAATGCAGAATTGCCCCAATTTGTCATTGATGGCTTGAAGATAGGGGAGTGCTTGATTTTCATCAAACACAGAACCTTGCAGAGTGTAAGGAACTTCAGCCTGTCCTAGCAAGTTCAGGAGGGTCTGCAAGCACGCTTCGTAATGCTTTAAGACTGACTCTTGTTTGACTTGCGCGATCGCCTGCCGATAGTTCGTCATTTCTTCAGCCAAGTTTTTGAGTTCTTGACCTGTCCACAACTTATAGTGGCTGTAAGCCTCTAAACTCAGAGCCACATCTTCCCAATTGCCGCTCTCTAAACCGCTGCGGTAGCCTTCCAAAAAGGAAGGAATTACCTGATGTAAGGGTTCTTTCCAATGGCGGATAAAGGCATTAACAATAAAGTAGGCTCTACTTTTTAAAGAAGAAACTTGCAGTTTATCGAGGAGGGCGAGAGCGAGTTTACCAAATTCATGACCAATGGCAATCTCGTTGAAAATTCCACACAAAATCAAACCATAGTCAGCATAAGAAAAAACGGAAATCGGAGAATTGCCATACTGAACGGAAAGTTCTATTTGTTTGAAAATCAGCAACGGTAACAGCGGAGGCAACCCGCAATAGGCTGAGGAAATCAGTTTAGTGAGAATTTGCATGGCTGCTAGAATCTGCGGATCTTGCATCGCCGGGAGATCCAAGAGGCTCATGGGATCGCGCCCTTGCCAAACTCGCCGAGATTCAGCATAGGCAGCAGTAATATTGTCAGCCGTTGGCTGAGTCGGAAATTCTACGCCTAACTGTCGCAAGACTTGCAAACCCATTTCAACCGCTTCTAAAAAGCGTCCCTGAGATCGCAATGCCGATATACGGACTTCGTAAACCTTGATGCAATCAAAGATTGAGGTTGCTCGTTCCAGTACGACTTGACCGTAGGCTTCAAGCTCCTCAAACTTGCCATTTAAATAAGCGCCTTCTAGGTAACTGTGGTGCAGTCCCAAGGTGAGTTCATAGCAATCCTCCCAGGCATTTGGGGGGAGGAGATGAAAACCTTGAGATAAATATCCTAAAGCCGACTGATAGGCCGTCGAACTGATGGCTTTACGACCTGCCATCAGGTTTAATTGCGCGAGATCGAGGCGCTCAGTCACCTTGAGAATCAAGCTGCTGCCAGCATTCAAATGACCCACAATTTCAAACAGCCGTTCTTCTTGCGCGGTTGCCGGAAAATGGGTTAAGAGCAACCGACCCATCTGGTAATGTATCGAACTGCGAGAGTCTTCTGGAATTAATAAATAAGCAGCCTGCTGGATGCGATCGTGCAAGAATCGATAGCTTGGATTGACCACCTCTTCGCTTTCAGCGCGATCGCAAAGATTGCCGTGAAAGAATTTGTAGACCTGATTGGTGGGGAGAATAAATCCTTCTTGCAAAGCTGTCCATAATGCCGTTGCTGTGTCGATGGGGGATTGTTCGGCAACGATGGCTAATGTTATCAAGTCAAATTGATTGCCAACACAAGCTGCTAACTTGAGGATCTCTAGGGTTTCCGGTGGCAATTTCTGCAACTGCACCGCCATAAACTCCACCACATCATCAGTCAGCGCCAGGGGGGAAATTTGAGCCATGTCGCATTCCCAGTAACGGCGATCGCCATTGAAGGCGATATACCCTTCTCCGTGCAACGCTTTCAAAAACTGAGTGATGAAAAAGGGATTGCCTTGAGTTTTGCGCTCAATTAACTGAGTCAGAGGTTGGGCAAGTTGTGCCGAACAATTTAAGGTATCGGCCACTAAACAGTTAATATCCTCCAACTGCAAGGGGGAGAGCGCGATTGTATTGACAATGACCTGAGCTTTTTTGATTTCCTCAACGGTTAAGATCAGGGGATGAACTGGCGAGACTTCATTATCCCGATAGGCTCCCAAAATTAATAGATAGCCCCTATCGTCGATCAGGAGTTTGAGAAACTCTAGCGAGGCAGAATCCGCCCACTGGAGATCGTCTAAGAACATCACCAAGGGATGATCCGCAGTGGTAAAGACTTCAATAAACTTTTGGAATAGCAGGTTAAATCGGTTCTGCGCCTCGTTGCCAGAAAGTTCGGGGGCGGGGGGTTGCAGGCCAATAATCTGTTCGAGTTCTGGGATCGCTTCCATCAGCACTTGTCCGCTTTCGCCAACGGCTGCCAGGATCTGAGCTTTCCACTGAGCAAGCTGTCGATCGGATTCGCAAAGCAACTGCCCGATCAAATCGCGGAAGACTTGGACAAAGGCAAATAGGGGAATATTCCGGTTGAACTGATCGAATTTGCCTTTAATAAAATAGCCCCGTTGTTTGACAATCGGCTTATGAACTTCATTCACAACCGCTGTTTTGCCAATCCCAGAAAAGCCAGCAACTAGCATTAATTCTGAGGTGCCTCTGGCTACCCGCTCAAAGGATTCTAGCAGGGTATGGACTTCGCGTTCTCGACCGTAAAGTTTTTCTGGGATTAAAAAGCGATCGCTCAAGTCTCGTTGGGCGAGAATAAAGGGGGCGATCGCGCCGGTTGTTTCCCACTGGGTTAAACATTCTGTCAGATCGTGCTTGAGACCCAAGGCGCTTTGATAGCGGTCTTCAGCATTTTTGGCCATCAGTTTAGCAACAATTTTCCCCACCATTTCCGGGATATCCGGCTCGATCTGATGGATGGGTAACGCAACTTTGGCAATATGACAATGTACCAACTCTAGCGGATCGTCGGATGAATAGGGTAAGGTTCCGGTTAGCAGTTGATAGAGCGTGACGCCAAGGGAATAGAAATCGCTCCGATAATCAATACCGCGATTCATCCGTCCGGTTTGTTCGGGCGCAAGATAGGCGAGGGTTCCTTCCAGGGTGTTGGGATTTTGGATCTCTTGAGTTTCTTTCGGCAGTAAGGAAGCGATACTAAAGTCAATGAGTTTGACTTGTTTAGATTCTGGATGAATGAGGATATTAGCCGGTTTGATATCTTTATGGATAACTCGATGGTGGTGGAGAGCGTGGAGAATATCGGCCAGTTGAATGGCGATCGCTAATACCTCAGCGAAGTCTAATGGCTGCTGCTGGATATATTTTCCCAGCGATATTCCCCCCCAATCATCCATTACCAGTGCATAGCCGCTCCCAAACGGTTCTAAACTTAAAGGCTGAACAATTCCAGGAATGGGAAGATTTTTGGCGATGGTATATTGATTGCGAAACTGTACTAATTCCCCAAAACTGGGATACTCTCGTTGCAGCACCTTAACGATCGTGGGGCGTTGTTGAACAGTTTGCACCGCTCGATATACTGCTGTGCGAGAACCCCTGTACAGTTGCTCAACGATGGTATAGCCGGGAATTTCTGGGGGCAAAGACGGGAATGTGCTTGCTGAAAGAGGCATAGGGTTAAAAGGACTGAATTGCAATAGAAAGCCCAACAACCGTGCCCTTGGAGCGACGCGACGAACCTCTTCGCATCCAAAGCCAGGACGCTGAAAACGGAAGGTGGGTCAACTAGGGTATTGCCTTCAGTCTAGGCGCGAAACATGACATTGTGGTGAGGAAGTTGAGTGTAAAAAGCAGGCTCCAACTGTTATAGCAAACTACTGAGTTAAAACCGAGCGATCCTCATCCTTTGAGTAGTTCAGCCTGTCCTCACCTTACTGAGTACAGCGATCGCTAAAATTGCCATAAAAAGCGATTCCCGAATCCAAACTCCGAGAATCGCTATTTTCCTCAACTGAGGACTGGTGAAAATTAGCTATTGGTGGCTAGAACCTTTTCAGCTAACTTATCGGGGACTTCTTGTAAGTGGTCGTATTGCCAATTAAAGAAACCCACCCCTAGCGTTAGAGAACGTAACTCAACAATCAAATCTTGCATTTCCGCTTGGGGAAGATAGGCCGAAAGCTTATCCCAACCTTGCCAGTCTGCAACGGGTTCGTAACCGAGAATTTGACCCCGACGACCTGTCACCAATTGCAATACCTTCGAGGTAAACTCATTAGGGGCAATCACTTCAATCGCTGCAATGGGTTCTAATAAGGTGGGCTGACATTTCGCCATCCCTTCTTGCATGGCGAGGCGGGCCGCTTGTTTAAAGGCTTGTTCGGAACTATCTACCGAGTGGTAAGAACCGTTGGTTAACGTCACCGCCACATCCACCACGGGGAAACCTAGAGGCCCTTGTTGCAGAAATTCTCGCACGCCCATTTCTACGCCGGGAATATATTGTTTGGGGACAACGCCGCCGACGATGGTTTCGGTAAAGTTGAAGCCTTCGCCGCGAGAGAGGGGACGAATATCCAGGTAAACATCGCCAAATTGCCCGTGTCCGCCGCTTTGGTGCTTGTAACGACCGTGGATCGAAGCAGTGGGTTTGCGGATGGTTTCTTTGTAGGCAATGCGCGGTAGGTGCGTCACCATTGGCAAGTTATACTTGCGGCGCAGGCGGTCTAGGGAGACTTTGAGATGAATTTCGCCTTGACCCCAAAGGATGACTTCATGGGTGTCGCCGTGCTGTTCCCAATACAGGGAGGGGTCTTCGTCGAGCAGTTTGGCTAAGGCGGTGGTGAGTTTCACTTCATCGTTGCGCTTTTCGGGTGCGATCGCCATCGCGTAAACCGGACGCAATTCTTGAGCGCGGGGTAACGCTTTAACCGTATTGCCATTACTGGTGAGCGTATCGCCCGTTTTGATGCCTTCCATCCGCGCTAGGGCCACCAGTTCGCCGACTTTTGCGACTTGGACGGCCTGCTGCTGCTGACCGAGGAGGCGATAAATACCGCCCGTTCGCACGCCATTGAGCGTTATCCCGTCGGTGAGTTCGCCGCGCCACACCCGGACTAAGGAGAGTTTACCGCCTTGGGGGGTGTAGTAGGTTTTTAGCACTTGGGCGATGGGAACCTCGTTATCTTGCTGAATGCCGCGACGTTCTGAAGTTTCGCTCGGATCGGGGGCTTCTCGCAACAGCGCCTCAAGTAGGGGACGCACGCCGTAATCTTGTTCGGCAACGCCCAGGAAAACGGGGACAATTAAATCGGCCCCTAAGTCCATTTTGATGTCTTGAAGGATTTCTTCTTGGGGCGGATCGATTTCTTCGAGGAGTTCTTCAAGTAAGTGGTCGTCAAAGTCGGCTAGGGTTTCTAGCATTTGCGCTCTGGCTGTTTTTTCTTGTTCTTTGAGCGCTTCGGGTAAGGGAACCGGATCGGCTGGTGCGTGGGGATGATAGTGGTAAGCTTGCTCGCTGACTAAATCGATGTAACCAATAATTTGGTTATCTTTGCCGATGGGATATTGGTGGGGAATAATGGGGCGAGTGGAGACTTTTTGCAGGGCACTGAGGACGGCGTTGAAGTTTGTAGCGCATCGCGTTTCGTCCGTGCAGACCCGATCCATTTTGTTGATAAAAACGAGGTGGGGAATTTCCCAATCATCCAAGAATTTAAACAAGGGGGCGAGGGTTAAGATCCGATCGGGATCGGCTTCGCAAACGACGACGGCTGCCCCAACGCCAATGAGTGCGTTATAGGTTTCTTGGATAAATTCGACTGAACCGGGACAATCTAAAAGGGTGAGGTTGATGTCTTCGTAAGTGGTACTGCCAACGCTAATTTCGACGCTCATTTGGCGATCTCTGGCTTCTGGAGAGCTATCTCCAAC
The DNA here is from genome assembly GCF_001746915.1 of Desertifilum tharense IPPAS B-1220. Lineage (NCBI taxonomy): Bacteria > Bacillati > Cyanobacteriota > Cyanophyceae > Desertifilales > Desertifilaceae > Desertifilum > Desertifilum tharense. The sequence continues at coordinate 97,562 of NZ_MJGC01000121.1, read as the reverse complement.
GGTGTTGCCCTCTTTGATTGAGCCTTTGCGAGAAATGGCACCTGTTACCGATAACAGGCTTTCCATTAAGGTGGTTTTCCCGCTACAATACGGCCCAACAATGGCAACATTCCTAGCGCCAGTGGCTACTTTTTCGTTCATAGCCGTTACTCCTTTAGCGATTCGCTAAGTGTGTTTAGCTGATGATTTGAGAGTACCGCGTTCTTAACCTCAATTGAAAAAATTGCAATTTCTTTTAAGAGAATGCTCGCGATTTTTTAAAGGAAAGTCAATTAATGTTTGGGATTTTGAACTTTTATAAAAGATTGGCAAGGTGCAAGTTCGCGTTTGGGATCGCCCGATTTTGGGGGAAATTGCCGAAATGACCCGAAAATTTGCGAAAATTAGCTTGAATTTGCTTGGAGAAAAGGGGGCGATCGCGATCGCCTTCAGTCCGGGTCAGATTAAGCGATTCTTAAGGAAAGTTGACGATTCAGTCTGGTGGAAAACTTCAACAATTTTACGGAGAGCAACAAGCATGGCCAGCCAAACGCAACGCCCGATCCCAGTCATTGCGATCGCCTTATTCGGGAGCGCGATCGCACTTTCTAGCTTTGTCTTACCGCCTCATGCCGTTGCTCAAGCCCAACAAACCGTTGAAGTTTCCCCTGAAGCGGTTGAAAAGCTCCAGCAAGGCTTAGAGCTGATCCGAGGGGGACGCATTCCCGAAGCGATCGCCGCCTTTCGAGAAGCCACCCGTCTCGCGCCAAACCTCGCGCCCGCCCATTACAACCTGGGGTTAGCCTTGCGCCAAAAAGGAGAACTGCAAGCCGCCGCCGATGCCTTTTACCAAGCCACCCAAGCCGATCCCAACTTTGCCTTAGCCTACGCTAACCTCGGTGCCGCTTTACTCGAAGGTCAAAATCTCGACCAGGCAGGAGACTATCTAGAAAGAGCCGTTGAGTTAAACCCAGAATTAGGACTCGCGCATTACAATCTGGGCTTAGTGCGAGAATTTCAAGGCAGACTCGCTGATGCGATCGTAGCCCACAAACGCGCGATCGCCTACAGCCCCAACGCCCCCGAACCGCACTTTCACCTGGGGAAAATTTACACCCAGCAAGGCAAAACCTCAGAAGCCCTTGACGCCTTCCGCAAAGCCTTAAGCATTAGCCCTAACTATCCTGAAGCCCAATACTCCCTCGGTTCCTTACTTCTGGCTCAAGGTCAACTCGAAGAAGCCCTAGAAGCATTTCGCCTCTCTGCCGAAAGTAACTCTAACTACGCTAACGCCTACTACGGTGCCGGTTTGGTCTTTTTACAACAAGGCAAATACCAAGACGCCCAAAAGGTCTTAGAATACGCCCGCGATCTCTACCGTTCCCAAGGAAATCAGCAGTGGACTCTCACCGTCGAACAATTGCTTCAGCAGGCGAGACAGGGGAATTAGGAGGATGGGGGGATGGGGGGATGGGGAGGTGGGGGGAAAGGAGTGCAAAGTTCCGAGTTCCGTAGCTTGCTTCCGCGTAGCGGTGTTCCGAGTGGGGATAGAAGGGAATTAGGAGTTGGGAGTTAGGGGTTGGGGGAAGAGGGGGGTTGGGAATTAGGAGTTAGGGGTTGGGGGAAGAGGGGGGTTGGGAATTAGGAGTTAGGGGTTGGGGGAAGAGGGGAGTTGGGAGTTGGGAGTTGGGAGTTGGGGGTTGGGGGAAGAAAACACCGGAAAACTTGATAATTATCAACTTAGAACACTGCTACACAGCAGCTAGCCCAACAGCACCGATCGCTCTTTTCTCTACATCCCCGCATCCTCTTCTTACTCAGCACTCTTTCCCCCCATCTCCCCACCTCCCCATCCCCCCACCCTCTTCTTACTCAGCACTCAGCACTCAGCACTCAGCACTCTTTCCCCCCATCTCCCCACCTCCCCATCCCCCCACCCTCTTCTCACTCAGCACTCAGCACTCAGCACTCAGCACTCTTCTTACTTGAGCCAACTCTTTAAGCGCTGCGCGACTTGGGGGCGACGGAGTTTTCGCATGGCGCGGGTTTGAATTTGGCGGACTCGTTCGCGCGAGAGGTTGAATAGGCCTCCGACTTCTTCTAGGGTGTAGGGTTCGCCAGTAATGAGGCCGTAACGCATGGAGATGATGTCTTTTTCGCGTTCGGTGAGTACGTCGGCGAGGACTTCCCAGAGGTCTTGGCGCATCATGGTTTCGCTCATCTGGGCTTCGGGCGATCGCGTGCTGCTATCTTCGAGGAGATCGAGGAGTTCGGTATCTTCTTCTTGACCGACGCGATGGTTTAATGAGAGCGATCGCCTGCGGACTTGTTGGAGATAGCGCAGTTGATCTAAGGGAATATCGAGGGCTTCAGCCAGTTCGTTTTCGTTGGCGTTGCGCTTGAGTTGCTGTTTGAGTTCGCGTTGAACTTTTTTGAGCTTATTGAGTTTTTCAACGATATGGATCGGGAGGCGGATCGTGCGTCCATTGTTGGCTAGGGTGCGGGTAATGCCTTGGCGTATCCACCAATAGGCATAGGTGGAAAATTTATAGCCTTTTTCTGGGTCAAATTTCTCTGTCGCCCGATTGAGACCCAAAGAGCCTTCTTGAATTAAATCTAGAAAAGGGACGCCCCGGTTTAAGTAGCGTTTGGCGATGGAAACCACGAGGCGCAAGTTGGCGCGAATCATTTTGCGTTTGGCCATGCGGCTGCGAGAGAGGCGCATTTGCAGGCTTTCTTCGCTGAGGTTTAAGGCTGTTGCCAGTTGAGCAGAGTTTGGAGGGGTTCCTTGGCGTTCGGTAAGTTCTTCTTTGAGTTCTTCCACCTCGCCAAGAAAGCGTACGGCGCGGGCGAGTTCGACTTCTTCTTCGGGGGTTAGCAATGGGTAGCGGGCCATTTCTTTTAAAAATGCCCCAACGGTATCGTCACTTCCCGAACTTTTGTAGGGGGTTGACAAGCCAACTTCGATCCGCTCCTCTGGTTCGTCCTCTAAGTTCGATAGCGTTAAATAATCATCACTGCTGACCCCGACTGAGAGAAAGCCTGTGTTTTCCTCGATCGCTGAATCTAGGGTTAATGCATTATCAAGTTTGGTCATAATTAAACTACGAATAGGAGTGATTGACTAGGGACAGAATAATTGGGGTTTTAGAACAGCTTTGATGCGTTTTGGGTTTCAAGCTTCGCAGCGCTTGAGAATCGGCAGTTTTACGAGGAGAGTTTAATCTCAATAGACCAATTGTAGGCTTGCAAAAGCAAAATTGAGGGCTTGCGCTGGAATATCCTAATACTTAAACGGAAAGTTGAGATTAAAGTTGTTTTCTGAATTACAGAAGCACTAAGCAGTTTTCCTCTTGCTTAAATTGTAGCCGAACGAATCTCGATTGCCAGCGTCTCTCGATTGGTTTGCCAATCGCTTCGTTTAGCGTCGTGCTTTTGTACTACTGGACTGCAAATTCTAAATTGCTGTATTGGTTCTTACACTTTCCCCCTTACCAGTAAACTGGCTTTTGCCTCATGCTGTTCTTGTCAAATTGCTCTTGTTTTGAACAAGAAAGAGTGGGGAATTACCCCCAATGACACCGGATAATCGGTTTACCCTATCAGCCAAGATATTAATCTCATTTGAGGCAACGCTCAATTGAACTAAAGAGGTAAAATGGATGCGGGTCTGGGGCGATCGCAGTTCATGAGTTAAACGATTTCCTGTTACATTTGATACGAATAACCTTATTAAGAAAACATTAAATTCATTGGACTTTGCGGTCGATCGCAGTTGGCAAAACGCCTCTTCTAGATCGCAGCAAGCCGAAGGCTCAAAGAGGAATTTCCCAGGATCGTATGGGTTAGATTGCGGGCTTGATTTTGATAGAATTTCACTACGATTTGCCGCACGCGCTGGGAAGACCTATGAATGCGTTCCGTCCACTTGGGGTTGTTGTAGCTGAACCGGGTACTGTCTATAGCTCCCCTAGGGAGAGCGATCGCTATTGGGAAGTTTTAGTGGATTGTCCGGAGACGCAAGGTATCTATATCTACCAAGTACCGCCTCACCTAAAGGTGCAGAGTGGGGATATCTTAAGCGTTCCCTTTGGCAGCCAACAGTTGGGCGCGATCGCCATTCGATCGACTCCTTCGCTTCCCCCCAGTCTACCGCCCGATAAAGTCCGCAATGTTGAAGAAATTGTAAGCGCTGGTTTTTTCAGCCCCACCTACTGGGAACTCCTCAACCGCGTCGCCGAGTATTATTACACCCCCCTGATGCAAGTCGTGCGCGTCGCCTTACCCCCCGGCTTGCTCAAACGCAGCCAGCGCCGCATCCGCCTAATTGAACCAACCGCCGTTACAATTGACCCCTTTTTATCGCCCGCCTCTCGCCAACTCCTAGAACTCTTGCAAGCCAGCAAAACCCAAGACTTGGCATGGCGCTATCTTAAAAGTAAAGTCAAAGGTGCAGACTGGGGATTAAAAGCGCTATTACAACGCCATTGGGTAGAAAGCTATCTCGAACCCCCCACCCCCTCGCGCCCGAAGTTGCAAAAAGCCGTTACCCTATTAGTCGATAGCTTGCCCGCAGAAGTAACGCCGCGCCAGCAAGAAATCTTAGGAGTTTTGCGCCAGCGGGGGGGCGAGTTATGGTTAAGCGAACTGCTGCAAATTTGCCAAACCAGTTCTAGCCTCATCAAAGCCTTAGAACAAAAAGGGTACGTTCTCAGCGAAGAACGCGAAGTCCTGCGGCGCAACTCCGGGATATGGCAAGCCGTAGATACTCCCAAAACCCTAACCCCGGACCAAAGCGAAGCCTTAAACCAAATTACCCAACAAACGGGATACGGACAAATTCTCCTGCATGGCGTCACCGGAAGCGGCAAAACCGAGGTTTACCTACAAGCGATCGCCCCTTTATTATCTCAAGGAAAATCCGCCCTCGTCCTCGTCCCCGAAATTGGTCTGACTCCGCAACTGACAGACCGTTTTCGCGCCCGGTTTCCCAACCAAGTCTTCGTTTATCACAGCGCCCTATCCGACGGCGAACGCTACGACACTTGGCGCAGCACGATCCAAGGTACCCCACAAATTATTATCGGCACCCGTTCGGCAATCTTCGCCCCCTTACCCAAACTGGGCCTAATTATTCTCGACGAAGAACACGACAGCAGCTTTAAACAAGACCAACCCTCCCCCACCTATCATGCCCGAACCGTCGCCCAATGGCGATCGCAACTCGAAGACTGTCCCCTCATTCTCGGTTCCGCCACCCCCTCCCTAGAAACCTGGGCCACCCTCCAGCAAAACACCCGCTACCTCAGCCTCCCCCAACGGGTTTATGCCCGTCCCATGCCCCCAGTCGAAATTGTGGATATGCGCCGGGAACTCCAAGAAGGCAACCGTTCCATCTTCAGCCGTTCCCTGCAAACCGCCCTCGCCCAACTCCAAGCCGAAAATAAACAAGGTATCCTCTTCATCCACCGTCGCGGACACAGCACCTTTGTCTCCTGTCGCAGTTGCGGCTATGTGGTTGAATGTCCCCATTGCGACGTTTCCCTCGCCTACCACCACACCCACGAACGCGCTACCCCCCATTTGCGCTGCCATTATTGCAACTACAGCCAACTGCATCCCCAACGCTGTCCCCAATGCGACTCCCCCTATCTCAAACATTTCGGTAGCGGCACCCAGCGCGTTACCCAAGAGTTAGAAAAGCTATATCCGAGTTTGCGGATCGTCCGCTTTGATAGCGACACAACCCGCACCAAAGACGCCCACCGCACCCTTTTAACCCGCTTTGCCAACGCCGAAGCCGATATTTTAGTAGGAACCCAAATGCTGACCAAAGGGTTAGACCTGGCTGGCGTTACCCTAGTGGGCATCGTTTCCGCTGATGGACTGCTGCATTTAAGCGATTATCGGGCTAGTGAAAGAGCTTGTGCAACCCTCACCCAGGTTGCAGGACGGGCGGGCCGAGGGGACGATCCCGGACGGGTCATTTTACAGACCTATACTCCCGAAAATCCAGTTGTTGAAGCCGTTCGTCGCCATGAATATGCCCGCTTTGTGGAAACAGAACTCAGCCAACGGGCAGCTTTAAACTATCCTCCCCACGGGCGCTTAATTCTATTGCGTTTATCGGGGGTCGATCTCAATTTGGTGGAACAAACCGCCCAACAGTTGGCTAATCTTTTAGACTCTGCCACTGCACCCTACGAAATACTCGGCCCGGCCCCGGCAACGGTGATGCGAGTGGCGAACCGTTACCGCTGGCAGATATTACTGAAATTTCCCTCAAATACTTCTACCCAAATGCAGATACTTTCTGAATTAAAAGCACATTGTCCGCCTGCAATAAGCCTTTTGATAGATGTTGATCCCATGCAGCTTGGTTAGCCCAGATATGTCTATGGGTAGTATCGTTTGCGGGTGTGAATCTGTTTAGATCGAATCATTGAGTTTATGTTTTGAGGTTACATCAATGGCTACAGATAAACAGAATCCTAAAACCCCTAAAAAAGAAGTTGGCGTTGACGTTGATACTTACGATCGCGGTATAGTTCCTGCTGAAACCGCAGCCCGTAAAGAACGCGAAGGCGGTTCTTTCAAGCAAACTCCCAAGGAAATTGCTAGAGAAGAAAATGAACAAACGGGCGGTGGCAGCATGGACACCACCAGTGGATATACTGTCGATAAGGAAGGGTTAGTTGATAATTTCGCAATTGAACCCGAAATGTATGTAGATGAACCGGGCGATCTCAGAGAAGAGTATGCCGAAGATGCAGAACATCGTAAAGAAGAATTATACGAAGCAAATCAAGATAAAGATGGCAAATTAACGATGGAAGAAGACAAGCGGGGAAGAGGTCCCGGTGTCATCTAATCGCCTATTGTAACTTGTGGGGTATTTAATCAATTTTTGGGTGTTGGGTTAGCAACCTGACACCCTATTTGTGTAAAGTGGTATAGCTTGGGCGTGAAAAACCAGTAAGGGTTCAGCGTTTACTGCAATGGGTAGCGTCCTAATTTTTATTTTGAGTTAGTAAACTTCCCCTCACCCCCAACCCCTCTCCCCAGGGAGAGGGGAGTTAGATAGAGAATTTTTGTCTTTTGATTTAGGATCGCTATCAGTTGTGGGTTGATATCGCTGCGGCTATAAGTTGTTGTAGTCTTAAGAGATAGAATTACAGGTTAGAATGGCGTGAATGAATCTGAATTCACCTAGCGAGAAAAAGATTGTTAATTCATGGTTCAAAAATGCTTCGCCGTGGGTTAATACAATTCGTGACGAACAGATTGAAAGCCGCAAGCTAGTTACAAATCAGGCTATCATTGCAGCCATTACCAGCCGTTTCCCGCAATCTGTTCTCGATATTGGTTGCGGAGAAGGGTGGCTGATACGCGAACTGGCAACCCGCAATATTCAAGGGGTTGGAGTTGATGTAGTCCCTGATTTGATCGAACAAGCCCAAAAGAGGGGAGGGGGAAATTTTCGGATTGCTTCCTATGAAGAAATTGCCGCAGATCAACTTAAAATTAGGGTAGATGTAGCGGTCTGTAATTTCTCGTTGTTTGGTCAAGAATCGGTAGCCGCTTTATTAGGTGCAATTCCTACGCTGCTAAATCCTCAAGGCATATTGATTATCCAAACATTGCATCCTCTCATGGCTTGTGGCGATTTCCCCTATGAGGAGGGTTGGCGAGAGGGTTCTTGGGTGGGGTTTAGTTCGGATTTTTCCGATCCGCCCCCCTGGTATTTTAGAACGTTGGAAAGCTGGGTTAGGTTATTGACTGAAAGTGGTTTTTCGTTATTAGAAATCCGAGAACCTTTACATCCTCACACGCAAAAGCCTGCTTCTATCATTTTGATGGCACGGGTACAAGATTAGGGTTAGGAAGATGGCAGCGGATCGCTCATTGAACTCTTGGGCTGGTTGACTGATAAAGTTAGGTTAGCCTGAGCATAGGCGATCGCAACTGTCGCGGATGTTGGGTTTCGCTTTGCTTAACGCCAACCTACATTAGATTTTATAAGTCATTTAGAAGGGTTGGGTTTTGTCGCCTCAACTCCATTTAGATCAAGACTCCTGCAAACACGCTTCGATCGTCGCCACCACCGATCGCGCTAGACTGTTGAAATCATAGCCGCCTTCTAAGCCAAACAGGATGCGGCGCGTCAGTTGCAAACAGTAGCGAGTCAGCGTGCCATAATCTTGAGGTTGCAGGGAAATTCCGGCTAGGGGATCGTCTGCATTGGCATCATAACCCGCACTGACGATCAGCAAATCGGGGTTGAAGTTTTGCAGAAAGGGGATAATTTTATCTGCAAACAGGGGTTCGTATTGCGCGATCGCACTTCCCCTGGACATCGGTAAATTTAACACATTCTCATAAAATCCCCGTTCCGTTTCCTCACCCGTTCCCGGATAATAGGGCGACTGATGTAGCGAACAATAGGCAATTTGGGGGTGAGACTCTACCATCTCCTGGGTACCATTGCCATGATGCACGTCCCAATCGAGAATTGCAACGCGGCGAATTCCCGGTTGTGCCAAAGCGTAGTAAGCTGCGATCGCGGCATTCCCAAACACGCAAAATCCCATCCCATCTGCCTTGAGTGCATGATGTCCGGGGGGACGCGATAATACAAAAGCTGGTTCGTTACGCCCCAAAACTCGATCTATTCCATCTAACCACGCACTCACCGCCAGCGTCGCCACTTCATAACTGCGCGGCGAAAGCGGCGTATCGGGTTCAAGAAAGCCGCCCCCTTGGTTCGCCACCCGTCGGACGGTTTCAATATAAGAGGGGGTATGCACCTTTTCTAAGTGTGGCTTTACCGGACGTTGTTCGACTGGAGTAGGATGCTGCCACTCTAAACGATCTGCCCAAGGTGCAGCTTTCAGCGCCTTGACAATAGCCGTTAAACGTTCCGGCTTTTCGGGATGCATCCATCCCGTTTCGTGAAGCAAAAATTCATCGGCGTAGATGACGGGAAATAGGGACATGGGCGGCGTTCGCTTCCTGGGCAATTATCAAATCAAGCTAAATCAAAATCTGCTCTACCCTAGCAATTTTTAGAATAAATTTGCGATCGCGCCTACTCTAAAGTCATCTGCGAACCCCATCGATCCTGCGGGACAAAGGTGCGATCCATTGGAATCGGGGCAACAGCTTCTGTTAAAGTAAACTGACCCGCTTCAATCCACTGCTTTAACTCCAAAGAAACCTGACGCGATAGATACAGACTCGCTAACGGCGCAACCCGTACCGTTTTCCCTTCAATGGAAATACGCCCGGTTTTCAGTTGGGCGTAACTCACCAAGCCAAAGGTAGGGCGAACCCGGCGGGGAATGGAAAAATCCACCACGGGGGCGACTAACTCCTTATCCTGAACCGCACAGGCTTGAACGATTGCTTCTTGCAATACGGGAAAAGCGACCCCCACCCCTAACATTAAAGAAGGGCCATAATTTTTGAAATAGCAGGCGCGAACCCATTTCGGACTCATCTGTTTAGCATCGCCAATCAATGCTAGGGTTGCCGCAGGGCCGATGGGTGTTTGGTTAGGTAAGCGCTTCTGTAAGGGGAAATGTTGCGTCCCTTCCCAAGTAATATAACCGATGCCGCCCCCTAGGAAAATTCGGGTACCAATGCCAACCTGTTGTAATTCTGGATCGTTTAGCAGCGGAGAAATCGCCCCACCGTTGGAGTATACGGCATTTTGCAAGCGGGGTTGCAACGGGCCGAGGTAGGTGTACAAAGGGCGATCGCCTCCGTTCACGCCGACGATAAAATTCTGGTAGAGATTGCGCGGGTTGAACAGGTAAAACTGGTTAATGGTTTTACTGCTAATCGTGGTTTCAAACGAGGATCGCGGATAGCAGTCGGTGACTTGTCCAATGGCGCGTAAGTGAACGGACTTCCCTGCTATTAAATCTTCAATGACGTGCGCCCCGCCGCGTTCTCGCGACACTTCCCCATCTTGGGCTTCGGCGGGTTGGGTTGCCCCCAAGTATAAGTCTACCGCCCCAAACCCAGAGTAGGCGAGAACCCCATCAATCCAACAGGAACGAATTTTAATCGGCGGATCGGTATGGCCTAAATTAATAATCGCCCCAGAAGACTCCATCGGTTCAAAGGTGCCTGTGGTAATAACATCCACCTCTTTAGCCGCTTGGGGAACCCCAACTTCCGCGACGCGGGCTTTGAGTTGTTCAACCGTCCAAACCGTTGCCTTTCCTGCGGTTATTTTTTCGTTAATTTCAGCAAGGGTTCGCACGCTGACTCCGTTGGGTTAAACCACTAACCGAGTATAGAGCCGACCGCAAACGAGGGACAATAGCGTCGCGATCGCCAAAAGGATCGCAAAATCCAAAGCAATACTATAATTCGAGGTTGTGCCGACAATCATCAACGTCCGCAAGGCATCTACCAGGTACGTCAGCGGGTTGATGTAGGAAACGACTTGCAACCACCTCGGCATGATTTCAATGGGGTAAATGGCGTTGCTAGCGAAGAATAAAGGCATCGTCATCAGTTGCCCAATCCCCATAAACCCTTCGTGGGTTTTCACCAAACAGGCGACGATCAGCGAGAGGGTGGAAAATAGGGCAGAACCCAGGAAAATCGCCAGCAGAACGCCTACTAAGGCGAAGGGATGCCAGTCAATTTGCACGCCAAGCAGAAAAGCCAACAGATACACCAGAACCGCCTGGGAGAGGCTGCGAACCCCGGCGGCGATCGCTTTTCCAACGACAATAGCAACGCGGGGAGTCGGGCTAACCATCAGTTTATGCAAAATCCCCAAATCTCGCTCCCAAATCACCGACAAGCCGTTGAAAATTGCCATGAAGAGGATACTTTGGGCTAAAATTCCCGGCGTCATGAAATCCAGGTAACTGATATTTTCAGTCGGGATAGCGCGAATGCGGGTAAACACTTGACCGAAAATCAACAGCCACAGCGTCGGCTGTACCGCCCGCGTAATCAGTTGGCTGGGATCGTGGCGGAGTTTGCGGATTTCCAGTTCGGTGACAACACCCACTTTATTGATAAAGTTGGTAATGGCAAAGCCTAGGCTTCTATCCCAGACGTTGGGCGGTGCGACGGGTTTTTGAAATGTCACGGTAATCTCCTGCTTGGGTGAGTTCGTCTCCGGTGTAGTGAATGAAGACATCATCTAAGGTGGCATTGGGGCGGTTAAGAGAGGCTTTTAACTCGCTGGGGGTGCCTTCCCCAACAATGCGCCCTCGGTGCATAATGGCAAGGCGATCGCATAATAGATCCGCTTCTTCCATAAAATGGGTCGTCAAAAAGACGGTAGTGCCATAATCTGCCCGTAATTGTTGCACTAATTCCCACATGGTTTTACGGGCGATGGGATCGAGTCCCACGGTAGGTTCGTCTAAAAACAGGACTTGGGGATGGTGTAGCAAACCCTGGGCAATTTCCAAACGGCGTACCATTCCCCCAGAGTAGGTTTTCACCAACCGATGGGCAAATTCTTCTAACCCGACATATTCCAGCGCCTCTTGAATGCGGGGCGATCGCCGTCGTCTGGGAATATCATAAAGTTTAGTCACCAGTAATAGATTTTCGTATCCCGATAAAGTGCTATCCACCGAAAGCGCCTGGGGAACGTAACCAATGGATCGCTGCACCTGGAGGCGATCGCGGTTAATATCAAATCCAGCAATTCGCGCCGTTCCTAAACTAGGCGGAAGTAGCGTAACAAGCATTTTAATGGTGGTACTTTTACCCGCACCATTGGGTCCTAATAAGCCGAACGCTTCTCCGGCTGCCACATTCAGGCTTAACCCATCCACGGCGGTAAAGCTGCCAAAGTGTTTGGTGAGTTGTTCGATTTCAATCATTCTTTAAAGTGCTGAGTAGAAAGTGCTGAGTGCTGAGTGGGAAAAGGAGTGCTGAGTGTAAAGTGCTGAGTGCTGAGTGGGAAAAGGAGTGCAAAGTTCCGAGTGCTGAGTCAGAAGAGAGAAGAGAGTACCCAGTTCCGTATTCCAACCCCCTTCTTCGGTGCATAGCAGTGTAGTGTACTGAGTTGAGAGTTATCAAGTTTTCCCCCAATTCCTAACTCCTAATTCCCAACTCCCTTCTTCATTCCAACCCCCTTCTTCGGTGCGTAGCAGTGTAGTGTACTGAGTTGAGAGTTATCAAGTTTTCCCCCAATTCCTAACTCCTAATTCCCAACTCCCTTCTTCGTTCCGAGTTCCGAGTCAGAAGAGAGAAGAAAGTACCCAGTTCCGTTTCTAAGTGCTGAGTGCTGAGTGCTGAGTGGATAATTATCAAGTTTTCCCATCCCCCTCTTCCCCCAACTCCTTTCTTCCCCCCATCTCCCCATCTCCCCATCCTCTTCTTCCCCAACTCCTAACTCCCAACTCCCAATTCCCCTTTAAATATCTGTCTCCTCAAAAGCTTGTCTGAGTAGCCATAATCCCTGTAAGAGTTGTTGGAGTTGTTCGTCGGAAAAGTTATCTAATTTTTGAGCAACTTGGCTGCGCGTCCTTTGTAAAACCTGTTGGAGTTGTTGTTCTCCCGTTGGTGTTAGGGAAAGCAACACTCGGCGGCGTTCTTGGGGATCTTCTATGCGTTCCACTAAGCCGCGCTGTACTAGGCGTTCAATGGTTGCAGACATGGTGGCGCGGGTGACATCTAGGTATTCTGAGACATCCGTTAGGGACGCCTGGGGACAGCGTTTGAGATAGTTTAAGACTCGCAGTTGCGATAGGGAGAGGGAGGCGTCGCCTTGACGCATTTGCGATCGCAAAAAGCGCACCACCTGCGGTACAACGCTGACAATCTCGACTGCACACTGTTCTGGGGTTTGTTTGGCGGTCAACATAAAATAATTCGTTGTCCTAACAATTAGTTTAGCTAACTATTTCAGGAATGGTCAGTTTTTTTATAATGAATTTGAAGGCGTTATGGAATTAGGCCATGAAACTCTTCAGCGACTGGGGTTTTACCCGTCAAGGGTGGCGAACGGGAGAAAAAGGCGAATACCTCACCTTATTACAAGGGCTATTGTTGGTGGGGTTTGTGGTGCTTCCAGTGTACCGCTGGCCGGGTTTATCGGCAGATTCGCCTTGGGTGTATACGATTTGGGCGATCGCGCTCTTGTGCGGTATGATAGCTGCGGTCTTTTTCAGCAAAGGCTTGTGGGATTTGGGGCGCAACCTCACCCCGCTGCCGTATCCCAAAACTGACGGGCAACTCGTACAATCGGGAGTCTATAGCGTTGTTCGCCATCCCCTCTACAGCGGCCTCATCTTTGCGGCGCTAGCTTGGACGCTTTATCAGTTCAGCCTCTCCCATGCGATCGCCACTACCATTCTTTTCATTTTTCTTAACATCAAAGCCAATCGAGAAGAAGCTTGGTTAAGCCAAAAATACCCTGAATATACCGAATATCAAGGTCGCGTCAAAAAACTCATCCCCGGTGCCTACTAATTTCTTTAACATTCTTAATGTAAAGACTCATCAAATCAGTCTAATGTAACGATCTAGGTGAATTGCATTAGCGATGGACAAACGTCGTTGATGTTTAACAAGTCCCTGCGGAGGTATTTCGCTCGGCATCAACTTGAAACTTTCAAGTTCGCTGTTTGTAGAACCTCACTAGCAGGAACCTCTCTCTTAATCTCCAGGTTAGAGGGAGCGCGTCAACGACTGGTTGTAGGCGTGGAACACCTGCATTGTCAAACTTTTTAGAGTCGGGAATTTTAGCATGAGCACTAATCTAGCAACTCAGTTGCGTGAGGGTACTAAAAAAGCCCACACAATGGCAGAAAACGTTGGTTTTGTCAAGTGTTTTTTAAAAGGAACCGTCGAGAAAAACTCTTACCGGAAATTAGTGGCTAACCTCTATTTCGTCTATTCCGCAATGGAAGAAGAAATGGAGCGTCACCGCAACCATCCCATCCTCTCTAAAATGTACTTTCCCCAGCTCAACCGCAAGCAAAGCTTAGAGCAAGACCTCAAGTTTTACTTCGGTAACAACTGGAAAGAAGAAATTGCTCCCTCCCCAGCAGCCCAAGCTTACGTCCAACGGATTCGCGAAGTTTCAGAAAACCAACCTGAACTGCTGATTTCCCACCTCTACACGCGTTACTTAGGCGACTTGTCAGGCGGGCAAATCCTCAAAACCATTGCTCAACGGGCAATGAACCTAGAAGGGAATGGTACTGCTTTCTACGAATTCAAAGACATTTCCGACGAGAAAGAGTTTAAAGTCAACTATCGTCAAACCCTAGATACCCTAGATGTTGACGATGCTGCTGCTGCTCAAATTGTGGATGAAGCCAACGCAGCATTTGGGATGAACATGAAAATGTTCCAAGAACTCGAAGGCAGCTTAATTCGGGCTATTGGTCAAATGCTATTCAACACCTTAACCCGTCGTCGGACTCGCGGAGCGACCGAATCCGAACTCGCAACGGCTGAGTAAGGGCATTTATCCCATCTAAACCTTAGATATCAAAACTGATGCTGTTAGCAAATTATTATTGGGGTTTTAACCAGCCTCATGGATAATTCGCTAGCAGCATTGATTTTAGCGGCTCAAAAATCCAGCTTGAGGCAAAGAACCCCAATTGACCGATAAGGGACAGCCTCCCCCAAGGTTGTTCGATCTTATGTTTGCTCCACCGGCTTCAATTCCCGGATGATCCTCGGTATATACTTGAGTCTAATGCAAAGCCGTCCCCCAAGGACGGGGTTTCAGACCTATTTTTCTGATGATGCTGTAGTCCCTAATACTGCCAAATTCTATGGACGCGAGCGAACTTCTAGAGCGATATGCATCAGGGGAAAGAGAATTTCGAGGAGTCGATCTGAGTAATTCCGATCTGACTCGTGCCAACTTAGTCGGAATTCATCTAGAAGGAGCAACGCTCAAATATACTAGCTTGCAAGGCGCTCGTTTAGAAAATGCGAGTTTGCGTCACGCCAATCTGAGCCATACAGATCTGAGCCAAACGGACTTGAGTCAGGCGGATCTAAGCTATGTTGATTTGAGCCATGCGGAACTGATCCAAGCAAATTTAAGCCATGCTAACCTAAGCTGTGCAAATTTATTTATTGCCAACTTAAAGGCCACCCACTGCACTGGAACCGATCTGATTAAGGCAGATTTGTTTAGCGTCAACTTGCACGATGCGAATTTATCCCATTGCAATTTGATGTTTGCCAGTCTGATTCAATCCGATCTTCAGGGTGCGAACCTCGAACAGGCAAATTTAGCTCAAGCCAACCTGAGCGGCGCTTTTTTAGTTCAAACTAAGCTGAATAGTGCTAACTTGAGCGGCACGAATTTAATTAAGGCGGATTTGAGTCAAGCTATGCTGTGTAGTGCCAATCTCAGCCGATCGAACCTGGCTTACGCGCAATTAACGGAGGCTGATTTACGAGGAGCCGATCTCAGCGATGCTAACTTGGCGGGGGCTGATTTTAGTCGGGCGCTGTTGTCCGATACGATTCTCAATGGCACGATTTTAAACCGCACGAAGAATTTAGGGCCGTTGGGAATTGATTTTGCTGCGATCGCCGCTTTGGAAGAATGGAAGGGTTTTTACTTTCGCTCTAAAACCTCGGTGAAAATTGCCGAAGCGCTGGAAAGTGCCAATGTCCTGTTTTATCCCAACTGCAAAATCCGCCTCTGTTCCCCCAACGGTCGAGAAACTCAAGAATATGATTTTCTGGTCTGCCAGCAGGGTAAATGGGGAATATTGCAAGTTTGTGAAGAACAATGGCACATTCCCCACCCCGGCGATCGCCACTCCGACTCAGAGGAACTGAACTGCTTTCCGGGAATTTGCGTGATTGAGAACTACGATGCAACCCGATGTTGGACGCAACCTGAAATTGTGGTTAAAGAGTTTCTAGAACGTCTCAGCCGAGCTTAGAGCAATGTGTAGAGACGCGATCTGCAAACGTCTCTACACGCGCTTCAAACCATGCGGTTTTCAATTGCCCAACGAGCGAGTTCAGTCCGGTTATGCAGATTCGTCTTACCTAACATATTCGAGACGTGACTTTCAACAGTGCGCTGGCTGACATTTAACTCATCAGCAATTTCGCGGTTTGCCATCCCTTGGGCGACAAACTGAACCACTTTCAACTCCGTGGGGGTTAATTGAACATCCACAGGGACATTTTGAAAAATGGGTTCAGCATCTAAGTTGCGGCTGTTCTGGTGGTGAATCAAGCGAGAGGCTTGTTTCAGAGAAGATTCAACTTGAGCAACTAACTCTTCTGGCTCAAAGGGCTTCACCATATAGACATCAGCCCCTTTATTTAAGCCTTTCACGCGGTCTGCGCTTTGACCCTTAGCCGAAAGGAACAGAACGGGTATCCAGCTTGTACGAGCATCTTGTCTAACATGTTCAACAAGAGAATAGCCATCCATTTCTGGCATCATCACATCGCAGATGATCATGTCGGGAATGGTATGCTCTAGAACTTCTAGGGCTTCTCGACCATTTTCTGCGGTGAGTACCTGATAGCCGCGAAACTCTAGATAGTCTCTGACTAACAAGATTAAGTTCGGGTCATCGTCGATCAGTAGCAGTTGCTTTTGATCTCCTGTGCTGGTTTCCCTCATACTGCGTTACTCGCCATCTGTCGTTGATTAGTGTTGTCTGCCAACCCATTGTTCTTTATCCTCGCCGGGTTGTCTACTGACCTAAGATTTGCTGGCATCGGGTAACGATTGGCAAAGCTAGGTAATGGTGCCGATCTCGGTCGGTGTTCAATACAGCATTCTACAAATTTAGTTGAAGTTGCGGAGGTGATCTTCGCAGGTATCGTGATATTATATAGGATTTTTGATTAAGTTTTAGTGAAGAGTCGTAAACGCTTGAGCATTTTCCAAGCAGGATGGGGCGATTCGCGATCGTCAAGGGGCTTGTGGTGCGGGTAAAGGATGCGTCAAGAAAGCATACTCTTCCACCACCTGATTGCCAAGTAGATGCTCTTGAATAATCCGCTCGATCGTCTCCGGGGTGCAACTATGATACCAGACGCCATCCGGGTAAACGACCAAAATCGGCCCTTTGTGACAAACGCGCAAGCAATTGGCTTTCGTGCGGAAAACACAACTCGGCCGTTCGGGTGTGGGAGCATCGAGTTGAAGCTGTTTAAGGCGCTTTTTGAGATAATCCCAAGCCACCAAGCTTTCGTCCTTGTCGCAGCACTTCGGCACGGTTTGATCGGCACAGATAAAAATATGGCGCTGAATTTGGGGGAGTGCGAGGGCTTGAACGCAACTGGTCAAAGAATCACAATTGAGGGGTTCAGACATCATCTTCTCCAACTCATTAAAACAAACACTAGGCTTCAGACTGCGGTTCGCTGGCAGATTCCGGAAGTTCTTCACTCAGTTGCACCGTTTCGGCAACAAGTTCGGGCGTTTCCTCCGTTGAATTTTTACGGACGCGGCGAATGGGGAGATTCGCCACCAAAGCCGTCGCGCGATCGCTACTTTCGACCACCATTTCCAACTCTTGCGGCTCAAACTCAACATAACGAGAAACGACTTCTAGAATCTCTTTCTTCATGGCCTCCAGCATCGCCGGAGTTAAGCCAGTGCGATCGTGGGCAATCACTAGCTTGAGGCGGCGTTTGACATCCTCGCGACTATTCGTTTGGCTTGTCCAGGGAAATAGTCGTTCTAGAAGCTCGTTAATCATCGCAGTAGTGAGGAGAGTATAAAAATAGGGCAAAATGCGCTTGCACGGTCGCCTGTGCGGCGAGTTAAAATTACTTGCCAAACAAACGGCGCAGGCGATTGAAGAGGTTATCTTGGGGAGCATCGAGGTCAAGAAACTCAACCTTTTCTCCTTCCAGACGGCGAGCAATATTGTTGTAAGCAATTGCCGGAAGCGAATTTTCCCCAGATAAAACCAGCGGTTCGCCTCGGTTCGTCGAAACAATCACGCGCTCATCATCGGGAACCACCCCAATTAAGGGAATGGCTAGAATTTCCTGTACATCCTGAACGGACATCATGTCGTTCGCCTGAACCATCGCCGGTTTCAGCCGATTGACAACCAGCCGAATTTGTCGGATGTTGCGGGCTTCTAACAAGCCCACCACGCGGTCAGCATCGCGCACGGCCGCGATTTCTGGCGTGGTGACCACAATCGCCTCTTGGGCAGCGGCGATCGCATTTTGAAAACCCATTTCAATCCCTGCCGGACAGTCAATTAGCACGTAATGGAACGACTGGGCCAGCGCATTAATCAATTGTGCCATTTGCTCCGGGGCGATCGCATCTTTTGTGCGATTTTGGGCCGCTGGCAACAAAAAAAGCTGCGGCTGGCGTTTATCGCGCACCAAAGCCTGTTCTAGACGGCATTCCCCCGCCAGCACTTCCACTGCGGTATACACAATGCGATTTTCTAGGCCCAACAGCAAGTCCAAATTTCTCAGACCAAAATCCGCATCGACAACAACCACCTTGCGGTTTCGTCCGGCTAGCGCCATACCCAAATTTGCTGTCGTGGTGGTTTTTCCCACCCCTCCTTTCCCGGAGGTAATTACAATGATGCGGCTCATGTTGATTATTCGTTATCGGTTGTGGGTAACTCGTTATCGGTTTTCGGGAGCATTAACCCATTGGGGCGGATTTTGACATTTTTCAAGACCTCCGAGTTCGCCCCCAGCGAGTCGCTCATGAGTTGAGCAGGACGGAGTTTAGCAAAATCCATTGCTTTGGTGATGCGAATCCCTTCTGAAGTGGCATAAGCCACTTCCGGCTGGTACTGGTTGGGCGGCGTTTGCGGCGCTCTAGCTAAATGCTCCGCAATGCGTAACTGCGTGGGTTCCATTTGCAGCGCCATGATTATACACTGAGCGTTACCCCCCGCACCCGCATGGGCAACGCCGCGCAAACGACCCCACACTAGGATATCGCCTTGAGCGACAATCGCACTTCCGGGATTGAGATCGCCCACAATGACCACGCTACCCGGATGGCGAATTTCCACCCCAGAACGCAGCGTCGCTTGCAGATAAAGCGGTTCGGCTAGCGGTTGCGAAGTATTGGCTTCGGCTTGGCTCAGGTGCGTGACGGCTGAAATTTGTTCGACCGAATAACCCGCCGTTGCAGCCGCGACAGCCGTTTGGCGGCGCGAGGTATACACCCGCTTCAGCTTGAGTTGCACTTCATTTAAAGCATCTGCGATCGCTTGGAGTTGTCGCAAATCTAATAAACGATCTCTCGCCATCAGGTGAACGGTAGTATTCGGTTGCCAAAAGCGTTCTCCGCCTGTTAAACGCAGTTGTAGTTGTTGGGCGAGTTCTGTCCAAGTCCCGCCAAATTCAGTATCTGGGGGCAAGCTTAACAGAAGATGTCCGCCCTCACTTTTGAGACGGACTTGTAAATGGCGTTCTTCGCCTCCTGAGCCATGCTCAGAAACATCGGCGGGTTGAGGCCCAAGGATGGGTACGGGTGAAGGAGCAGCAGAGTCAGACATGAGGCAACAGGGTCTGAACCTTGATGGACGCTTATCAGCTTATCTTCTTTAGTGCGGAGTGGGGAAGAAGGGGGTTGGGAATTGGGAGTTGGGAGTTGGGGAAGAAGGGGGTTGGGGGTTGGGAGTTGGGAGTTGGGGAAGAGGAAGAAGGGGGAAGAAGGGAGTTGGGAGTTGGGGAAGAGGAAGAAGGGGGCGGGAGTTAAGGGTTGGGGAAGAAGGGGGAAGGGGGGCTTCAAGATATAACCCTTGACGGTTGTATCCATCTGGGGGAGGGGTCATGCTGAGAATTAAAACCAGCTATTTGGAGGACGCAAGGTGAGCGTTAAGCAGTTTTGGCGGTTGTTGAAGGCGACGTTTAAGGAGTGGAGTGAGGATAAGGCGTCGCGGTTGGCGGCGGCGTTAGCTTACTATACGGTGTTTTCGATTGCGCCGGTTTTGGTGATTGCGATCGCGATCGCGGGGGCCATTTTTGGAGAAGATGCGGCGCGGGGTCAAATTGTTGGGCAAATTCAAGGGTTAGTGGGGCGCGAAGGGGCGGAGGTGATTGAAACCGCGATCGCCAATGCCGGCCAACCTGATTCTAATGAGGGTTTAATTGCCTCTTTAATTAATATAGGTCTGCTCATCTTTGGGGCGACGGGTGTTTTTGCCGAACTCCAAGGCGCGCTGAATACAATTTGGGAAGTGGCACCGAAACCGAATCAAGGCGTTTGGAATTTTATTCGTCAACGCTTTTTGTCTTTTTCAATGGTGTTGGTCATTGGCTTTTTGTTAATGGTTTCCTTAGTTGTTAATGCAGCCTTGGCAACCATTTCTGGTTTCATGAGTGGATTGTTGCCTGGTGTTGATTGGGTATGGCAATTAGTTGAGTTTGTAATTTCTTTGGGCGTAATTACAGTTCTATTTGCCCTGATTTTCAAGTTTCTCCCCGATGTCGAAATTCGTTGGAATGATGTTTGGATTGGGGCTGCCATTACAGCAGTTTTATTTACCATTGGACGGTCTTTATTAGGTTTGTATTTGGGACAAAGTGCTTTTGGTTCTACCTATGGGGCAGCCGGTTCGCTGGTGGTGATTGTCGCTTGGGTGTTTTATTCTGCACAGATTCTCTTTTTTGGAGCAGAGTTTACTCAAGTTTACGCCCATCGCTACGGCTCGCAAATTCGCCCCTCAGAAAATGCAATTCCTTTAACCGAAGAAGACCGCGCTCAACAAGGAATTCCTCGCCAAGAATATCTTGAAGAAATGGCTAGAAAATACGATCGAGATTCTTATGATTCTTGAATTCGATCGGAATCGTAACGATTAATCGTGGGTTGGGTAGAACGTAGTGAAACCCAAAATCCAGGAAGTCCAACCAAAATTCCTACAATTCTCGAACTCAATCAGAATCGTAACGATTAATCGTAGGTTGGGTAGAACGTAGTGAAACCCAACATCACCAAAATTTCTGCAATCTTTTTGTTGAATTGCTTTTAATCTAGCAATCCCAAGCCAAGGCAACTCTTCCCCTAGTTCTGTAATTCAAGAGGAAAAATCAAAAGCTCCAAATCGATTAAGTTAAGCTAGAAAACCTTAATTCAGGTAAAATTAATGAGACAACTTTTTATTCAAGTTCCCCAAGGATACGGCGATAAAGTTGTTGAGCTAACTCAAGAACATCAGGGAGTTAACTTAGTTCATTTTGAAGGTAAAGATGCAGATAATGTAGTAGATTTTGCAATTGTCTGCATCTCCAATCGGCAAATTGAAGACTTTTTGAGCGAACTCGAATCAGTTCCCGATACTCATATTACCTTTTTACCCCAAGGGGCATTAGCCCTGCATCCCCCGGCGTCGGAAGCGCCCCAGCAAGTCACAAATGTTAAGGAACGCAGTCCCCTAGAAATCTTTCTAGCGGGGTTGCAAAGCGTGGGTTCTTGGCGGGGTTTCCTCAGCTATGCGGTAGTGGGTGGAATTGTGGTTTGGATTGGCTTATATACCAACACCATCTATTTGTTAGTTGCAGCAATGCTGATTGCGCCTTACGCAGGGCCGGCGATGAATGTGGCGATCGCAACCTCTAGAGGCGATCGCACCCTTCTGTGGCGCAGTATCGTCCGCTATTTTAGCGCCTTAGCAGTGACGATTGCGGTTACTTGTTTATTGAGTTGGATTAGCCAACAAGAAATTGCAACACCGTTAATGGTCGATAATAGCCAAATTTCCGCTGCCGCCGTGCTGCTACCCCTAACCGCCGGGGCAGCCGGGGCGTTAAATTTAGTTCAATCCGACCGTAGCAGCTTGGTTCCGGGGGCTTCCATTGGGATGTTAGTGGCAGCTTCCCTCGCGCCTCCGGCGGGCATTGCGGGGATGGCGATCGCGATCGGTCGTTGGGATATGGTCATTAGTGGGATCTTCTTACTATTACTCCAACTTGCGGCGATTAACCTCTCTGCGACTCTGGTTTTCCGCCTGTATGGGCTTTCTTCCCAAGGGGCGCGTTACCAACGGGGGAAACCTTGGGTTCTTCCGGCTTCCTTAGCCGTAACTGGGATAGCCTTAGCCGCTTTACTCGGTTGGCAATTTTCCTCAACCCCCGAATTTCAACGTTCCAGCCAAGCCCAACGCGCTAATTCTATTGTGCAAGAAGTGGTGGATAATAGCGACTTAGCAGACTTGGTAGAAGCCAATGTTCGGTTTACGCGATCGCAACAACCCGACGGTAACACCCTATTATCGGTGATTTACGTTCAACCCCAAAATGGCGTAACGGCAACGTCTACAGAAATTCAGCAACGCCTCACCGAAGAGATTCAATCTCGCATCCTCGCAGAAGGGTTTAACGTGACGCCTTTGGTAGATGTCAACGTTCTAGAAGAACCGACTAGCTAAACCGTAACGGCTGATTTTCGGCTGCGTTTCCCCACAATACGGATTTCTACACCCCCCTTGGGGGCCATTGTAATGCCGCGTCGGATGGGAACAACCGGGCGATCGCTGGCTAAAGTTAGCTCAAAATTGGCTAAAATCTCAGCTAGGGCTAACTTCATTTCAAATAAGGCGAACGCCGCCCCAATACAACGGCGGTTGCTACCCCCAAACGGGAGATATTCATAGGGCGAAAACTGCCGTTCTAAAAAGCGTTCCGGCTTAAACTGTTTGGGTTCTGGATACAAGTCTTCCCGGTGATGCGTCAAATAGATGCAAGGGGTTAACCAGGTATCGGCCGGGAAATGATATCCCAGTAACTCATATTCAGATTTAGTAATGCGCGGCATCGCCAAAATTGCCACGGGGTACAGTCTCAAGGTTTCCGAACAAACTGCATTCAGATAGGGCAATTTGACAATTGCATTCGGTTCTGGATTTTCCCCTAATGCATCAATTTCGGCGATCAGTTTTTGCTTAACTTCTGGATTGCGATGAATCCAATATAACGCCCAACTCATTGCCGTGGCGGTCGTTTCATGCCCCGCAATCAATAGCGTCATTAACTCATCGCGTAACTCTTCTGCCGTCATCGCCTGCCCCTGGCTATCTCGCGCCGCCATTAACAAGCTGAGGATATCGGTTCCGCTAGCATCCGGGAGGGTTTGACGTTCGCGAATTTCAGCATAAAGCTGTTGGTCAATTTTATCTCGCAGTCGCACAAAGCGCCCTCCCAAACTCCAAGCCCCCAAATCTTTTTGCAGGAAGGGAACCAGCAGCGAAAGGAAACTCAGGCGAGAGGTAGAGAACTCTAAAAAGTTTTCAATATCGCGTTGCAGTTGCGCCACGCGTTCGCCTTCATAGATGCCAAATACGGCTTGAAGAATGACTCTCAGGGAAACAGATTGCATAGCAGAACGCACCCGAACCGTTTCGCCCGGTTGCCAAGCTTGCATCACGCCTTGGGTAATACGTTGAATCAGTTCCCCGTAGGCCTTCATTCGTTCGCCGTGAAAAGGAGGCATGAGTAACTGGCGCTGGCGCTGGTGGCGATCGCCATCGAGTAGCAAAATAGAATGATCCCCCAAAGTCCGCTTCAAGATTCGATTAGACCGACCGACCTCAAAACATTGGGGATTTTCCGTTAAAATCTGTTCGATTCCCTGCGGATTGCTGACCATCACGAACTCAACCACATTTCCCACATTCAAGGTAAAGCAGTCTCCATGCTGTTGCGCGCCAGCCTCCAAAACCTCCAAAGGGCGGACAATCCATTGCAGCATTTGCCAGTGGGGAGAAGATTGAGAACGATTGGGCAGACTCATAAAACACTTTTCGCCGACAGTTGATATCCGTTAATTTAACAAATTAGCAATTTTGATTGGCTGGCGGCATTTCCTACCGAGACGGTCATTTGCCACACTTTTTCCTGAGAATCTGGGTTTGAGAATCAAGGCTTGAGTCAGCGCATTCTTGTACGATCTAACAAACACGCGTCAAACTGTCTTTTAGGTCTTTCTCGCAACTTGTCCCGCGTGGCAAGCCACACTTCTCACCGAACGCAGTCCATTCACGAGGTATCTGAATCATTATGGCTACGGCGACCCATCCAGCTTTTTGTGAAGGCATTCAATATTTTGGCGAAGCGTTACCCGATTTTGACAAATACGGGAAATTGCCGTGTATTTTTGATGGAAAAACTGCGATCGCATCCACAGAAGACCCTTGTGCAGTCTACCAAACTCTCCTAGCTGCCGATGCCCTGCGCTACCTCACCTTGCAAGTTACCGGAAGTAAAGCCTCTGGACATCCGGGAGGGTTCGCCTCCCAAGTCGAAGCCTATGCAGCCTTATTCATGCTGGGCCATAAAAACGTCCTCACCGAAGTGGGCCATCACGCCCCCGGATTTTACAGCGCCATGTTCCTCGACCGTTCCTTAGAGGATATGGGAATTGGGACTGTACAGCAAATGCGCGATCGCTTCCGGGAAATGCACGGCCTTCTCGGACACCTCTCCGGGCAAATTCCCGGCCTTCTCTCCCCCGCCGGGCCCCTCGGACAAGGACAGCACTTCGCCTTATCTGCCGCCTTGCTGCACCCCGATAAACTCTTCGCCTTCACCCTCGGCGATGGCGGGATGGGCGAACCCTATCCCATGAGTGCAATGGCGCACTTCCACACCGCCTTCCCCAAAATCACCAACTTCCTCCCCGTCTTAGTCTGGAATGGCTACTCCCAAGAACACCACAGCATGGTTTCCACCCAAACCAACGATCAAATGATCCGCTATTGGTTGGGGAACGGCTTTGAAGAGGTTATTTTAGTCGATGCCAAAGACTACGACGACCAAAACCAACCCGGCGCTTATGTGGATAGTACGCAATTCTCCTTTGCCAAGCGTCTAGAGTTCACCAAAGCCGTCTTAGCAGGCGTTGATAAAGCCGCCAAATCTGCACTCGGCGGCAAACTCACCGTTTTCATCATCAAACAGCTAAAAGGGGCAGGCGTCCACGCCAGAGGCGCAAAATCCCATAACCTCTACGGCTTCCACACCCTCGATAACCCCGATATTATCAGCGCCCTCAAAACTCGCGCCCTTTCCCCGGAAGCTTGGGAACTAGTTCGCACCAACTACGAACGCGCAGGCGGCGGCCCCGCAGCCAAAACTGCGGTGACTGAGTTTGAACTCCCCTTAAGCGAACTCAAAGATTTGCCCCTGACGGAATATCCCGTTGGCGGCGATAAGCAAGTGGCAACAACTGCAATGGGCGAACTGGTGGCTAAAGTCGGTCAACTCGACCCCCATTTCTTAGTCACCAACGCGGATGGGAATGAAGCGTCTGGTATTGGCAACATTAACAAAGCCCTGAAAATTATCCACCCCACCAGCGATGACCTTTACAACCAAGCGCCCAAAG
Source organism: Desertifilum tharense IPPAS B-1220 (assembly GCF_001746915.1). Classification (NCBI taxonomy): domain Bacteria; kingdom Bacillati; phylum Cyanobacteriota; class Cyanophyceae; order Desertifilales; family Desertifilaceae; genus Desertifilum; species Desertifilum tharense. The sequence goes on along the minus strand of NZ_MJGC01000121.1, from coordinate 72,271 downwards.
GTCAAGTCTACGAACCCCTCAGCGAAGATGCTTGTGCGGGGTTAGCCGCCGGCTTATGTTTAATGGGGGCAAGAACCCTATGGTGTTCCTATGAATCCTTTGCCATTAATGGTTTACCCATCTGGCAAACCGTCACCCAAGCAATGGCTGAGTTACGCCGCCCCACCCCTTCCACCATTACCCTCTTTACCGCCGGGGCGTTAGAACAAGGTCGCAATGGTTGGACGCATCAACGCCCAGAGATTGAAAACTACTTTGCAGCGATGATGCGGAATGGCAATGTTTTTCCCCTCTTCCCCCCCGATGCCAATAGCATTCAAGTCTGTTATGAATGGGCGCTGAGTACCAAGAATAAGGGAATTACGATTACCGCCAGTAAGTCGCCTTTGCCGATTTACACCACCTTTGAACAAACGCGCGAGGCCCTGCAAAATGGGGCTGTGACGCTGCAAGAAACGCCGGGTGAGAAAAGGGTTGTTTTTGCCGTCATTGGCGATATGACCCTACTCCCGGTCTACGAAGCGGCTAAACAGTTGCAATCTCAGGGCATTGGTTCCCGGATTGTTTCGATCGTCAATCCCCGGCGTTTGTATCGCCCTTCGGATGTGGCTTGGGATACCTGTTTTGCAGCGGATGGCGACTTTTTAGACGATGCGGGGTTTGAACAACTCTTCGGCGGCGATGCCTTAATTGGCGTGACGGGTGGAACCTCTGGCTTGTTAGAACCGGTGATGTTACGCAGCACCTCTAAGCGCGATGTGTTTGCTTGGAAGCGCGGCGAAACCACAGCAACTCCCAATCAAATTATGGAGTTCAACGGTATAACGCCCGATGCTTTAGCAACTCGCGCTCAGGCATTATTGGGTTAAGTTAATGGTTGAGTAGGTTGGGTTGAGGCACGAAACCCAACAGCCGCCAGAGTTGCGTTGAATTTCGCAAGACTTAACCCAATAGTGCGCGCCTTGGAAGTGCGGCGAAACAACCGCTACACCAAATCAAACTATGGAGTTCAACGGTATAACGCCCGATGCTCTAGCAACTCGCGCTCAGGCACTATTGGGTTAAGTTAATGGTTGAGTAGGTTGGGTTGAGGCACGAAACCCAACAGCCGCCAGAGTTGCGTTGAATTTTGCAAGACTTAACCCAATAGTGCGCGTCTTGGAAGTGCGGCGAAACAACCGCTACACCAAATCAAACTATGGAGTTCAACGGTATAACGCCCGATGCTCTAGCAACTCGCGCTCAGGCACTATTGGGTTAAGTTAATGGTTGAGTAGGAACCTCTGATTGACTGACAAATCTGATTAAGGTGTTGTCCGAACCGCCCTCACCCTAGCCCTCTCCCAGAGGAGAGGGAACAAGAGTGCTGATTGACTCCCTTCTCCCAATGGGAGAAGGGTTGGGGATGAGGGCAAAAGAGTTTTGTCAGTCAATCAGCCATCCTCCATGCGATCGCATTATAAAACGGTGCCCGTTTCTTTGAGATACACTCGCAAGAAGGGTTCGTCTGTTCCTAAACTGTATTGTTCGATTAACCCTTGGCGACGAATAGAGACTTCTTCGCCTTCGCGCATCACCACCGTAGAGTCATGAAACACATCCCGCGCTAGCATTCGTTCGGTTTCGCTAGGGTTGTCTAGCACCACCATATTGCTACCGAAATAGAACATCCCATCGCGTTCTAAAACATCTTCGGGATATTCAGCAATTAATAAATCGAGTTTGGGATGGCGAAGCAGGCTTTGGACGTTGGTATTGTAGTTAGAATTGAAGGCTTTTTCAGAACGGTTAATGAAGGTTCCTTCTCGACAAACCGCGCCAATCACCCAATCAGGACGTTGCAGTAAGATATGGTCGATGGTTTCTTGCAATTCTCGCACTGAAATGCGATTGAACGTGATAATTGGAATTCTGGCATCCGTTCCGCTTTCAAAGAAGGTTTCTAGAATTTGGGCTGGAACATCTACGCTTTCTCCCACTGCGGGGTTCAAGTGCATGAAAATACCAGGCGCGGCGTTAATTTCTAAAATGCCAAAGTTGCCTTTTTTCCAAGAGATGCTTAAGTCTTCGGCGATGACATCAATTCCCAAACAGGTTAGGCGGAAATATTGGGCGATATCTTGCGCCAGGATAATATTGTCGGGATGGACGCTAGGCGTGGCGTCGATACTCAGTCCCCCGGCGGAGAGGTTGGCGACTTTGCGGAGATAGACGGTTTCTTTGGGATCTAATACGCTATCCAGGGAAAGTTTTTGTTCGTCTAGGTAGTTTTCCATTGACTCGTCGCAGATGATTTTCCCCAAGGGTGAGGTGGGGGTGTCGGAACGCGCTTCGGTTCGGTTTTCGCGGCGGATCAGTTCGGCAATGGTAGAATAACCATCCCCGGTAACGGAGGCGGGACGGCGTTCGGTGGCGGCGACAAAGCGACCGTTAACGCACAGGAGGCGGAAGTCGGCTCCTTTGATACTTTTTTCTACGATAATCCGAATAGGGCGATCGCCTTCAATGGCACTTAAGGCTTTATCAAAGGCAAAGTCGAGTTCTTCTTCGTCTTGCACGTCTGCGGTGACGCCGATGCCTTTGTGTCCCTCGACGGGTTTAACAGCGACGGGATAGCCGATGCGTCTGGCTGCGCCGAAGGCTTCTGTGCGAGAGATGACGACTTCTCCCAAGGGTACGGGAAAGCCTAGGGTATGCAGAAAGGCTTTGCAGTCATCTTTGCGGGTGGTAAAGTCTGAATCGAGATGGCTATCCCACTCGAAGGTGGTTGCAACGCCGCGTATCTGTTTTTTGCCATAACCGTATTGCACGAGGCCTTCATCCCACAGGTAGAAGACGGGAATGCCTTTTTGGGCCGCTGTTCGCCAGAGAGAATAAACGGTAGGCCCGCCATAAACGGATTGTCTAAACTTGTTTTGCAGGGTTTTAATTTGTTCGTCGAGGGCGATATCTTTATCTTGGGTAATGGCTTCAAACCAATCCCAAACCAGATAGGCAACGGCGCGATGGGTGCGGGCGTGCAGAGATTCTATGGCGATGCAGGTAAAATGGGGTTGTGGATCGATACTCCATTGATGGAAGTGCAAACCCATATCTAATTTGCCGACTTCGGTTAGGGTTCTGGCGAAGATTTCGGCGTAGGAGTCGTAGGTTTCCTCGCGCAGATGAGGATAGCGATCGCAGATGGCGTTAATATACTCTTCAAGAGGGAGAGGCTGTTGGGTGTGAGTTTGGGTAAATTTAAAAACTAGCGCGCCTGTGGGTAGGTAAGGGTTAGGCCCGGAGTAATGTTGAAAATCATAGATATCAAAAACATCTGTTACTCTGGCATTAACGCGCACTGTATCGTTGAGCATCTCTTGAACCATTGACGATCTCCCTTAAATTGAGCAACTTGGAAAATTTTGAGGTTGTTCTGTTTTGAGAAAAAACCTGCTAGACGCACCGAAGATTAGTTTCTGTATTAACGATTGCTTCTATGGTTAGAATTCTCAATAATTTTTCCAGTTCAACTTAACTTAAATTCGGCTATGCCGACCTCTATCTAAGAGACTGTTTCTCTCGGAAGGACAAGGAGAAGGGATTGAACGAAGGTTTTTTGAGTCGATAGGGGATAATTTTTATACTGACCTGTGGAATTGTTCTCTCCCTCATCTGGGAGCAAGTTAGAAAAATCTCTATACTATGTATAGATTAGGTTCTATTTGGGTGGCGAGTCGGGTTTGCGTATTCAGGGGATTGCGATCTACATTAGGGTTAGAGTTGATACCACGACAGAATGAGCCATTTTGTGGAGATAGGTCTGAGATCGAAAACCCGCAAGACAGAATGAGGAGGAAAAATCGCGACAACAGGGATGAATACCCACTATCGTTTGAGTCGGAAGTACAGGGGCGTTCCCATTTTAGGCGATTCGCAAACCCGATAAAGATAATATCGCCCTAAACTGCGCGATCGCAAGGGTCAATCGTTGTTTAAGCCTAATCTACCTTCGATAAATTGTGAAAAATGCGATTAACTTTTGCTGAAGCAACCCAATTTCAAAGATTAAGTGATTTTTGGGTAAAAACGATAAATGTTTACAGCCAGCGCCCCGCTTGCAAAACTTTTAAGGCTGCTATACTTGATGGATGATTTTAGGCTGAGGAAAGCAAACATTCCCCTTTGAAACTGCAAGATCTGGGGAATTTTGAGGATTTTCAGGGCTGGGAGCGTTGAGGCTTGGCTGTTGCCAAACACCTGTAAAGTTTTGTCAATCGCTCAGTTTAGGGTGTAACGGCGGGAAAACTAAAACTAAAGAAAAACTTTTCAATTCACCTTTGTATTACGAAGTCTAGCGTTCTTTTTCCTGGTGATTATCGATGACTGCTTCAACTTCTACGAATCGTCCGAGTCGTCTGAGCCTCGAAGGATTGCTTCACCGGATAACTAGCCGCATTCTCCAATCTTCAGAATTGCAGGAAATTCTAGCAACAACCGTAGCAGAAGTGCGAGCGTTTTTAGCATCCGACCGCGTTTTAATCTATCAGTTTCATCCATCCGAGAGCGGGCAAGTTGTTGCAGAGTCCATTCAACAAGAGTGTTTGCCCTCCTTTTTAGGGTTACACTTTCCAGCAGAAGATATTCCCTTTGAAGCTCGCGATCGCTTTAGCAAAGCCCGCGTTCGTTCCATTGTCGATGTCAAATCCGGTCAAATCGGTCAAAGCTTCCTGCGAGATCCCAACACAGGCAACATTGTCCCAGAAGAAATTCAGTATCGCCGAGTCGATGCTTGCCACATCCAATATCTAACCGCAATGGGCATCCAATCGTCCTGCGTAGTGCCCATTTTGCACGCCGAGCAACTGTGGGGCCTGTTAGTCGCTCACCAACGCCAACCCAGAGCCATCACCGAAGATGAATTGCGAGCCTTACAAATGGTAGTCGATCAGCTAGCGGTGGCGATCGCTCAATCTTACCTGCTCGCCCAAACCCAAGAAAAGGCCCAACGGGAAGCCACCATTAACCAGATTGCCAGCCTCCTGCGCTACCAAACCCCCACCACCCTCCAAACCGCCCTAGAAACCACCGTTCAAGCCCTTCAAGGTTCCGGAGGTCGGCTGTATCTTAAACCCATCGCCTTTGAAGTGCAACCGAGTTCCACAGGACACCTCGTTCAATGTCAAGAAACCCAGAACGACTCCGCAACGCTCTATACCTGCGGCACCCAGCCTCAGACGCCCTCCCAACCCCTCGAACAATCCAGCGATTGGCTCAACTCTCTTCAACCCCGCACCAACAGTGCAGAACCCTCTAGCCATCCTACCCCTTGGGCAATTTCAGACCTCTATCAAGTTTCAGAACTGCAACCCCTCCAACCCCTATTTGCCTCCACCCCCATTCGCAGCCTGTTGATCGTTCCCCTACAATACGGTCAAAGGAATTTGGGATATCTGACCATTTTCCGCGATGAAATTGAGCTTGAAATCCTGTGGGCAACTCAACCCTCTTTTACCCCCCAAAAAGAGATTAAACCCGGTCAATTTCAGCCCTGGACGCCCCAGGATCTAGAATTCGTTCAGGGATTAACCAGCCATATTGCGGCGGCTATCCTGCACCAAGGGATTCAGGGACAATGGCAAGCCCTCAATACGCATTTAGAACGCCAAGTTGAAGAACGAACCGCCAAATTGCAACAAACCACAGAGCAACAGCAAGCACTGTTAGAAGTGGTGACGCGGATTCGCGAATCTCTGACGCCGGAAGATGTGTTTCGCACGGCCACTCAAGAAGTCTGTCATCTGCTCAACGTCGAGCGCGTCGCCGTTTATCGGTTTAATGAAGATTGGGGCGGTGCGTTTGTCCATGACTTTGAGTCCACAACAACGGAATGGCAAGGCAAGCTGAGACTGGGAGAAAATTTAGTCTGGGACGATACCTATTTGCAAATTTCCCAAGGGGGACGCTATCGCAATAATGAAACCTTTGCGGTGGATGACATTCGGCTGGCGGGTTTGTATCCTTGCCATGTGGATATTTTGAAGCAATTTTGCATTCAATCCTTTGCGATCGCGCCTATTTTTGTGGGACAAAAGCTTTGGGGTCTGTTGGGAGCCTATCAACACTCCACCACCCGTGCTTGGGAAGTCTCCGACGTGCAGTTTCTCGCCCAAACCGCCGCTCAACTGGGAATGGCACTGCAACAAGCGGATTTACTGCTGCAAACCCAACAGCAAGCTCAACAGCTCTCGCAAGCGCTTAAGGATTTGCAAAAAACCCAAACTCAACTGATTCAAACCGAAAAAATATCGAGTTTAGGGCAATTGGTGGCGGGTATTGCCCATGAGATTAACAATCCGGTGAATTTTATTTATGGCAATCTCACCCCAGCCCGCGAGTATACTGAGGAACTACTCAGCCTGCTGTTACTCTACCAACAGGAATGTCCCAACCCCAGCCCAGATATCCGCGAACGCATGGAAATGATGGATTTAGGGTTTATTGCTGAAGATTTGCCCAAACTCCTCTGTTCAATGGAGGTGGGAGCCGATCGCATTCGCCAGATTATTCTCTCTTTACTGAACTTCTCGCGTCTAGACCAGGCCGAGCGCAAATTTGTGGATATTCACGAAGGAATTGAGAGTACCTTGACGATCCTGCATCATCGGCTCAAGGCTAAGTCCAATACCTCGCAGATTCAGGTTATTAAAGAGTATGGCAATCTGCCGCCCGTGGAATGTTACCCCAGCGAGTTAAATCAGGCTTTGATGAATTTGTTGAGTAATTCTATTGATGCCATTGAATCTTGCCGACAATCGAGTGGGGCAGCTTACCAGGGACAAATTATCATTCAAACGGCGATCGCTCAATCCCCAGAGCGGGTTCCTTACGTGACGATCCGCATGGCGGATAACGGTCTGGGTATTTCTGAAGCGATTAAGCACCGCATTTTTGACCCCTTCTTTACAACCAAACCTGTGGGTAAAGGCACGGGCTTAGGTCTATCGATTGCTTACCAAATTATTGTAGACAAGCATCACGGTCATTTAGAGTGTAAGTCCCGACTGCAACAGGGAGCCGAGTTTCAGATTGAAATTCCCCTCAAACAACCCGTCATCTAGGGTTAGCTTGATTGAGCGAACCGGGGAAGCTAGAGCCTCCCCCTTCCCTTCCTCTGGGCTTAGGAGCGACGCTTTTCCGCCTCTTGCAATGCTCTCAGGCTATTTTGACGATAGGCTGCCGTACGGTCTTGAGCGATGGCGTAACGACTATCATCCGATGGGACAGATGCCATCAAATCCGAGGCTTTCTGCCATTGTGCCGCCAAGTCTAACCATTGTGCCGGAGTTTGGGCGTCTTGACCTGCCGCCGCCGCTTGTTCGGCGAGGCGCACTGCTTCAGCAAACGGGTCAGTTTCTGCCACTGTCGGTAAACTTGTTGTTGTCGGCGCGCTCGGAATGACGGTTTCTGTTCTAGGTGCAGCCGGATCGGGGGTATTGCGATCGCGGTTTGTCCAATAATAATAAGCGCCTGCTCCCACCACTAATAAGACTGCACTCAATGTCACCCCGCGCACTAAACCCCGTCGCATTAACCGTTGTTCGCGGTTGAGTTGAGAAGGGGGTTTGCTGGGGAGGGGGGGTTTGTTGGCGCGAAATTTGCTAGGGGTGGCGGTGGGGGCGAACAGACGTTTAAAAATATTAGGTCTTCTGAGAATAATTTCTTCTGACCACAGAAGGTTATCCGGATCGCGGGTAATTTCCTCAAGCCAGAGTAACTGCTGTTCTCGGACAATGCGACTATTGATGTTCACCCGTCGAATACTGCGCGGTGAAATCGATTCTAAGATTTGCCGCACGCGATCGACAAGGAAGCCTTGTTCGAGTTGATCGCGATGAGCAGCTTCACACAGGAGTTGCAGCACGTTATTAGCGTAAACTGCACGGGTTCTCACGCCAACTGCTGCCAGTTTTTCATTCAAGACTTGAATGATGGCAGCAACGCTACCCTGACGGGCTTGTTGAACAATGTCATCGATCGGGTCTACCATGTGCGACTTAGCAGTTGAGCGGATAAGTGACTCTGGCATTGGGGGTTCAAACTTAATGTATCTGAATTTCGGCTAGGGTGGAATTGCCCTGGCTCAAGTGCTGACCTAGTTTACTCGCACTGCCGGATTTCCGTCTATACAAACATGCGCGATCGCATTTCGGAGGCACAAACAAGTGCGATCGCCCATCGCGGTGGCAGTTTTGTTCTTGCTCAGTGTAGCGTTTTGCCAGACTCTATCTACAGGTGGATTGCAAGTTGTAAAATAGCCTCTCATTCTTGCCGCAAAAGCCCTTTGCGCCCAGAGGGTGAGGAATTTGACCCCAAACTTGACTAGAAAAAGCCCTCAATTCTGAGAAAATTGGGCAGAAAGGTTAACAAACCGCGATCAACAGATTTGCGAGAATGTGCGTATAATCTGTATAGAATCTTCGTATCTCTCAAATTGTTCTTATAGAACTTTAATATTTTGATACGTTTGATTGCGAGATCCTTTAGCGCAGATCCTCGATTTTGGTCGAGGTTTTGGTAGAGTTCTCCTCCGCTTTAGAGCAAACCGTACACATCGCTCTTGAATGATGCCCCGGATACTTGTTATTGACGACGACCCCGCGATTTCTGAGCTAGTCGCAATTAATCTAGAGATGGCTGGCTACGATGTCAGCCAAGCACCCGATGGCATTAAAGGTCAAGCCTTGGCTGTTCAACTCATCCCCGACTTGATTCTTTTAGACTTGATGCTGCCAAAAGTGGATGGTTTTACGGTTTGTCAACGTCTTCGCCGAGACGAACGCACCGCAGACATCCCTGTTTTGATGTTGACGGCTTTAGGTCAAACACAGGACAAAGTTGATGGGTTTAATGCGGGTGCGGACGACTATTTAACCAAACCTTTTGAAGTTGAGGAAATGCTAGCGCGAGTGCGAGCCTTATTGCGACGTACAGACCGCATTCCCCAAGCAGCCAAGCATAGCGAAATTCTCAGCTATGGGCCGCTGACTTTGGTTCCCGAACGCTTCGAGGTGATTTGGTTTGACCAAACGGTTAAACTCACTCATTTAGAGTTTGAACTGTTACACTGCTTACTTCAGCGTCACGGTCAAACGGTATCCCCTAGCGAAATTCTCAAAGAAGTTTGGGGATATGACCCGGATGATGATATTGAAACCATCCGCGTTCATATTCGCCATCTGAGAACTAAGCTAGAACCCGATCCGCGCCACCCCCGCTATATTAAGACAGTCTACGGTGCTGGTTACTGTTTGGAATTGCCCAGTAACGATAAGGTAGAAGTGGCTGAAGCTTTAGCCTAGAGGTAGGGACGTTCCAATGGAACGTCTCTGTTTTAGGTTACGCATAGACTTGGCGATAATAGGCTTGATATTCCTCAGACAGCAAGACTTCCCACCAGTCGCGGTGGGTCAGATACCACTCCACCGTCTGCCGCAACCCCTCTTCTACGGTAACGGAGGGCGTCCAGTCTAGTTCTGTTTTAATCTTATTGGCATTAATGGCATAACGGAGATCGTGGCCCAATCTATCTTTAACAAAGGTAATTAACTCAGCGCACGGCTGCACGGGAAGATTGGGTGCGAGTTCGTCCATCAGTTGACAGAGCATTTTCACCAAATCTAGGTTTTTTACCTCATTATTCCCACCAATATTGTAGGTTTCGCCGCGTTTTCCCCGGTGGATGACGGCATCAAGGGCGCTACAATGGTCGCCAACATACAGCCAGTCGCGAATATTTTGCCCATCCCCATAGACGGGTAAGTTTTTACCAATGAGGGCATTAATGCACATCAGGGGAATCAGTTTTTCGGGAAACTGATAGGGGCCGTAGTTATTGGAACAGTTGGTAATTAGAGTCGGAACGCCGTAGGTGTGGAAGTAGGCACGAACCAGGTGATCGCTACCCGCTTTTGAGGCAGAATAAGGACTATTGGGGGCGTAAGGAGTGGTTTCGCTGAATGCCGGATCGTCGGGACCTAAAGAGCCGTAAACTTCATCGGTAGAGACGTGCAGAAATACGGCTTCTGCATCTAATTTTTGGGGTTTAAGGCGGTTTTCCCAATGTTGGCGAAAGGCTTCTAAAAGGGTAAACGTGCCGACAACGTTCGTTTGAATAAACGCACCTGGGCCGAGAATGGAGCGGTCTACGTGGGATTCTGCGGCAAAATGAGCAAGGGTGTCAATTTGCTCGGAACTCAGTAGAGTATCGACTAAATTGCGATCGCCAATATCCCCTTGCACAAACCGAAATTGCGATCGCATCTCCAACTCTGCTAAATTAGCACGATTGCCCGCATAGGTCAGCGCATCTAACACGACCACCTTATCTTCCGGATAGCGATCGCACCAATAATGGACGAAATTAGAGCCAATAAACCCGGCCCCTCCAGTGACTAAAATACGTCGCGGTGTTCTCAAAGCCATAAATATCGGTGAGTTTCGTCCATTGCCGTTGCCAATCTTAGCATTTTCTCGATCGGGTTTTCGGCACAAACTCCTAACAAAAGGCTTGACGAATGCACCCGAACATCTGACAAATGACTATGGGTAACGACCAAAGGAAGGATATCGATGGGACGCATTTTTCTGTCAGCAGGTCATGGGGGCTTAGAAAATGGGATTACCGATCCGGGTGCAGTCGCCGGGGGAACCACAGAAGCCAGAGAAATGATTTTATTGCGCGATCTGATTTTGCCAGAATTGCGATCGCGCGGATTTGAAGTCCTATCCGTCCCCGACGACCTGAGTATGCTACAGTCCATCCAATGGATTAATGGCCGCCACAGACGGGGGGATGTTGCCCTAGAAATTCACGCCGACGCCTTTTCTAACCCGGCAGTGCGCGGGGCGACTGTTTTCTACATTGTCAATAACAACGAACGCAAAGCCCACGCCGAACTGATGTTACTGGCCTTGCTGCGACGAGTTCCCCAACTTCCCTCGCGCGGGGCCAAACCCGACACCCTCAGCGGGCCGGGAAGTCTCGCCTTTTGCCGTAACGTAATTCCGGCTTCCCTACTCATGGAAGTGGGCTTCCTCACCAACCCCGATGACCGCTTTCTCCTGCAAAACCGCCGCCGGGATATGGCATTAGGGATCGCCGATGGGTTAGCCGCCTGGAGTCGTGCCTTAAACCCCTCAACCCCAGCGCCAACACCGACACCAACCCCAACGCCGACGCCGACACCCACTCCTGTACCTAGCGAAACTTATCCCCCCATTAACATCAGCATTAACGGGCGGGTGCATGGAGAAAGAGGCATCATCGTTAACGGAAACTCTTATATTCCGATCGATTTAGTCGATCAACTGGGAATTGACCTATCCAAAGATCCCAACGTGCGGCGGCTGAATTATCGCAGCATTGTCTATGTTAAAGCCATTGAGTTACGCGAATATAACATTGCAGTGGGTTGGGATAGCGCCACTCGCACCGTCCTTTTGCGGTCTAATTTGAGCATCTGTCCGGGACAAATTGACCGAATTATGGGGAATGGCAATACCTCAGAAGTCCAGTTAATGATGTTCCTCAGAGCCAATAACGAACAAGCCTTAAACCAATTCCCAGACTTACCGCGCCTCTACCGCGAAGAAGCCGCAATTGAAGGGGTCAATTATGATGTGGCGTTCTCGCAGATGTGCGTCGAAACCGGATTTTTACGCTTTGGGGGCGAAATTCGACCTAGCCAAAACAATTTTGCAGGCTTAGGCGATGTCAGTGGCAGTCCCGGTGGTGCATCTTTCCCTAGCGCCCGCATTGGAGTGCGCGCCCACATTCAACAACTGAAGGCCTATGCCAGCACGGAACCGTTAGTTCAAGAGTTGGTGGCCCCGCGTTTCCGGTTTGTTACCCGTGGCATTGCACCGTTAATCGATCAACTCAGCGGACGCTGGGCAGCCGATCTACAATACGGTCAGCGAATTACAGCCATTGTCCGGCGACTGTATGAGTCAGCAGGGTTTCTGTAAGAGGAAGGGAGTTGGGAGTTGGGAGTTAGGAGTTGGGGGAAGAGGATGGGGGGGTGGGGAGATGGGGAGATGGGGGGAAGAAAGCCTATTTTTTGGTGACTTTAAACTTCTTGCTTTGTACTTTGCTACCAACTTGAAACACCGCTACTTAGTAGCTACGGAACTCAGCACTTAGCACTCCTTTGCTCACTCGGAACTCGGAACTCGGAACTCGGAACTTACCTAGCACACTGCTAGTCACCAAGAACCGCGCAACAGCTTCTCACTCAGAACTCAGCACTCACTTCCCCCCACCTCCCCATCCCCCCATCCCCCCATCCTCTTCCCCTCTCGGAACTCGGAACTCGGTACTTTGCACTCTTTTGTTAGGAAACGCCTAGGGATCGCAGCGAATTTCTAATAGGAAGCCATCGGGATCGTAAAAGTAGATTCCGCGTCCGGTGGGGCGGGTGACGGGGCCGCTATCGATGGGGACTGAGTGCGATCGCAAAACCTCTACTGCCCGGTCAAACCCTTCTGGATCGATATCAAAGGCAAGATGTCCGGCGCGGGTAAATTCCTGTTGCGGGTCGGGATGGGGAGGGGTTAAGTTGGGTTTCCAGAACAGATCGAGAACCGTACCCTCTGGGGTGACAAAGTTGGCGACTTCTCCTGCTTCTACCAATTTGACTAGGGTTTTGGGGACTTCTGCACCAGTGAGTTCGTGCAACCCTAAAATCTGACCGTAGAAGTGGCGGGAGGCGTCCATATCCCGGACATGTAAGGCGATGTGGTGAACTTTGCGTAAGTCGCCACGTTGCAAAACAGGGGTTTGGGTGAGATCGGATAGCATGGTGCGATCGCTCCTTGACTGCCTTTTTCTGATTGTAATCAAACTCTCCCTTCTAACCGACTGATCGGACAAATACAAGAAAGGCTCAGATATTTTCAATCTGAGCCTCTTCAAATATAGACAAGCCCCTATAAACTAGGAGATGTCAAAGGGTTTAGTAGCTTCTGGAATAGCGATCGTTGCGACGACCACCGCCACCAAAAGAACCAGAGCTTCTGTTTTCACGAGGCTTGGCTTTATTCACCTTGAGGTCGCGACCCATCCACTCTGCGCCATCAAGGGCGTCAATCGCGGCGTCTTCTTCGGCATCGCTGCTCATTTCAACGAAGCCAAAACCGCGCATCCGACCGGTTTCGCGGTCAGTCGGAAGCTGAACGCGTTTAACTGAACCATATTCTGCAAAAACTGCGTTTAGGTCAGCTTCCGTTACCTCATAAGAGAGGTTGCCTATGTAAATCGACATCAACTATCTCCAAAATTCGGAAAGTGTAGAGAGTGAGGTTTCGGAGACAAGTCTGTCAAGAAAGAAGGAAAAAAACCTGTCAATACTCAAAACAAATGCTGCAACCGATACTTATCCTCGATATTCACCATAACACTTAAAAACGGCTTTGGGCAACAGTTTGTCAAGATATTTGTCGATTTCGGCTGAAACCCAGGCTGGGCAAGCTTCCGAGAAATTACAGGAAAATTTCCCCCAAAGCCGAGCGCGAAGTAAGAGAACTCCGTATTTCCTGGGACAGCCTGAGCGAGCCGTTAGACTAGGGAAGAAATGGCACCCTCACCAACGCTCGCCTTTTGGTATGAACGATCTCCCTAATCCTCCGTCTGTTTGGCAACAACTCAAGAAACGGGACATTACTTGCGATGAAGCGATCCAACTTTTAGTGGATAGCGAGGGAATGGTTAAACTCGAACGACTCGATCCGGAGGTGAGTTTTCGCTTTTGGCGGGAGTTTCCCGATCGCAATGGCTTTCCCCCCCTCATTCCCCTGCTTTTATGGCGCAATTGCTATTACCTGGGAAGTCCCGTCCCCATTGGATCGGAAGTGATTCGCAAAATCGGCGATCGCACTTTCACCGACATTAAAATTATCTCGATTTCCGATAAAAGTTATCGCACTTGGTTCCATTCCCAAAACTTCGACCACACCCGGATCAGCGCCGCGCCCTTAATTAACCCCTTAACGGGTGAAGTCGAACAAGAAAACATCAGCGAAGTTACAGAACTCTACCTCTCTAAAGCCGTTGGGCAAATTAGCCGCATTAAAACGATTATCTCCGGTGCGCTCCGCAACCGCGCCAGCGACATCCACCTAGAGCCAATGGCGGAAGGCCTCAGAGTCCGCTATCGCATTGATGGGGTTTTGCGCGATATCACCACCCTTTCTGTTGATATTAGCCGCCGGGTGATCGTCGCCCTCAAAGTCATGTCCAATATGGATATCGCCGAAAGCCGCTGTCCCCAAGATGGACGCATTGGCGAACATTATGCCACCACCGACGCCGAACAACTGGGAATGGATATGCGCGTCAGCACCCTTCCCTGTGTATGTGGAGAAAAAGCCGTTATTCGCCTCCTCCCGCGTCAAAACCCCTTTTCTGCGGTAGAAGACCTCGGCTTTACCCCGACTAGCTTAGAAATTTATAAAAGCTGGCTGGAACAACCCCAAGGGATGATTATCCTCACCGGGCCAACAGGTTCGGGCAAAACCAGCACCCTATATACTAGCTTGCAAGCCGTCGCCACGGAACAGGTGAACGTCGTCACGGTTGAAGATCCGGTCGAGTATATCTTACCGGGCATTACCCAAACTCAAGTCCACGAACGCGCCGGGATGACCTTTGCTGCCGGATTGCGTGCTATTCTCCGCCAAGACCCCGATATCATTATGGTGGGCGAAATTCGCGACCAGGAAACCGCAGAAACCGCCGTCAGGGCCGCTCTAACGGGTCACTTAGTCTTTACAACCCTCCATACGAACGATGCCGTTGGAGCCATTCCCCGCCTCAAGGACATCGGCCCAGACCCCGGTTTAATTAGCGATGCCCTGTTGGGAATTGTTGCCCAGCGTTTAGTGCGCCGCGTCTGTCCCCATTGCGCTCAACCCTATACCCCAACTCTAGAAGATTTCAATCGCTTGGGCATTTCGCCCCAAACCACTTCCACTGAAGGATGGCAGCGCGGTGCAGGCTGTTCAAAATGCTTTCATTCCGGCTATTTGGGACGAGAAGCCATTATCGAGTTATTAGATGTGGACGATCGCATCCGCGAACTCATCTATGATGGTACGCTCACCCAGTTGCACCGCTACCTCCGCGAGAGCGACTTTACTTCATTTTTAAAGGCTGCGATCGCCAAAGTCACGGCCGGAGCCACCACCGTTGAGGAAGTCTTGCGCGTCCTCCCCCGCAACTCCTTCCACCACCGCACCCCCAAAAGCGTTCCCCCTACTCCTCTCAAACGCTTGCAGGTGCAATAACTATCCGGCTGTTGCCATAACCCAGATACGTAGGGTGCGTTGCGACGCACCCTACAAATGATGACTTTTCTGAGAAACAGTATGGGGATTGCGATCGCCACCTTTGCCAAAATCTTCAATTTGAGGTCATAATCCGGTTCTTCGGAGAATACAAGCCCACTATTGCCTTTTGGTGGAACAATTTCTTTATGGATAACCCTCAAATGCTTACCCAGTGAATAAGTAGGGTGCGTCGTTACAAGATCGGCGATCGCACTGCTGATTTGTGAACAAGGTCTATGTGATCGCTAAAGTCACCGCCGTCGAGGAAGTCTTGTGCGTCCTCGCCCACAACTCCTTCCACCACCGTATTCCTAAAGCCTTTCCCCCACCCCTCTCAAACACTTGCAGGTGCAATAACATTATAGGGTGCGTCTAAAGAATTAGTTTATACGAGACCTAAGATTAGCTTGGATTCTCTCATAGACAACTTCGCGTAACTGTTGTGCCTCAGATTGTATTAGGGGTCTTTGTATATCAATGCTTGCACGCCGTTCGCTACGTTTAACAGCTTCATTGATGAGTGATGCTACCTGACGTAACCCAGATCGCATCGCAGCTTCAGTTTCTTGTTGACCTAGTGGATAGTGATTCTCGTGAATTTTAAGTGTCCACATAGCGGTTCCACTACAATACTCTTCCAGTATTGCTAAGGAAAGCAAACGTGGTGGGGGATGAATAAGTCCTAATGCTAATACCGCCAACCGCACACCGGTAGCGCGGGCATCAGCACGTCGTGATTGTTCAGTCTGATCCATTGTGCCAACAACCGATGCTATATTAAGGACTGCACTAATCGGAATGGTTAACTCAGCAAGTCCTATTTCAACAATTTCAGTCATTATGCTGATTGTTAAATCCAGAACGTCGGCTGAGTTGGGTTCGCTACTACTCGGTTCAGGAAGTCTCACTTCTTCACGGATTCGAGCTGTGGCTGAGTCAGCTTCACGCCCACCATGGTCTTCTGCCGAAAACTCGCTTGCAGTTACTTCACCAGGTGGAATAGGAGGGGGTATAGGATCTGAGTCATCTTGTCTGCGAGCTGGTTGCCTTCTCCTAGGTGCTACAGGCGTAGCATTAGCTAGCATAGTCCAGAGGTCAACGTTACCGAATGGGGCCATATCCTCAAGTATCCCAGCAAGAGGGGAAGATGTCTCCCAATTTAATTCATCTAACTGTTGTTCCCCTTCTAGTCGATAGGGAGAACCTAACGGTTGCGGCAATCCATGTTCATCAATACGTGCCTCTGGAGATTGGAGACGGTGCTGTAAGGTATGATAGATTGCTAGAAGCGTCCGCGCTCGCTCTGTAGTCATACGCGAACCAAGCGTATCAGACATAAGTTCAGCATCTAAAGCAACAGCAACATCAACAAGTCCAGCAGTACCATAAAAATGGTACAAAGGTCGACTTAGAATCTCACGATCAGCACGTACTTGGTCTATGTCATCTGCATCTGTATCATTATCATCACACTGTACAGTCGGGAGGCTAATAGTATTGGGTCGGGAAAGTGTGAAAAGAGATCCTGTCAAGTCATGACGCTGAAGAGGAGCAAGACTTTGACCACTTTGCTGCACAACATGAGTCAACTCATGCGCCGTCAACTCATTATTCCCTGGTGACTTCCCTTCCCCAAAGTAAACATCACTCCCATGCGTAAAGGCTTGTGCGCCTAGTTCTCGGTTCATTTGCACAGCTTCATTACCTGTATGCACCCGTACCTGGCTAAAATCTGCTCCAAAGCGGGGTTCCATGAACGATCGCACTTCTTGGGATAATGGGGAACCGCTACCTTTAGAACCCGTTAAACGGCTTTCTAAATCTCCAGAGGCTTGAGTTTGGGTAGGTTGAAAGGCGCGTTGGACTAGCTGTTGCATTTGCACCTGTTCGTCTACTTGTCTGTGGATTACAGGGGTAATGGACTGCGCTAGCGATCGCATTTGCACTGGGTTCTCTGTTTCTGGGAGGCGCTGAACCTGGGGAGTTACTGACATTGACATGACTTGAGCCGCCATTTTGTCAGCTTCTTGCTCGTATTGGTCTCCTGGCGCTCCGATGGTTAGTTTAGTTTGAATTGAGGCGATTTCATCGAAGCTTTTTTCATCGTTTTCGGACTGTTCTTGCTGTTCTTCGGCGCAGTCTGTACATTGTCGCTGAATAGCGCTTTCTTTGGGTTGAATTGAGGGAGTGGGTAATTGAGGGGTTGGCGTAACTTCGAGGGCTGCGGGTGCGGTTTCTGGCTCTGGTTCTGGGGATGAGAGCGATCGCATGATATTCTCGCTCAAGAGATCGGCCGCATTCCGAGAATAGCTCGGTGCTTCTGAAACGGGAGCTAAATGAGTCTCTGGGTGAGGCTGAATGGAAAAAGAGTGCGAGGTTTCTGAGGCGTTGCTCCTTTTTGGAGTAGAAGTACGGCTGGTTGAAGCGCTTTCTTTTGGGGCCCGCGTATACATAACTCAGCCTCAGTGTCAGAGGTTATTTAAAATTTGTGAACCCATTATAAATTAGGGGTTTTTATTTGCATCCTGATTTGAAATATGGCTTAACATTATCTGCATTAAACCGCCTCAGAAAAAGCATGGATGTTTCAGCACCTTCCTCAAGGTATCAAACGAATTTTCAAGGGTTACTCGCCGCAGTTGAGCGCGTGCGTCAACGTTTAGAAGGTCGGATTTCTCGCCCCCAAGCGCCACCTGAAAACCCGGAGATAGTCGTTCCTCCAGCTTTAGAACAGCTATCGACGCTTTTTAACCTCTCCGCCTTTGAACGAGATATTCTGCTGTTATGTGCGGGCATGGAATTAGACCCCAACTTTGCCCTGCTTTGTGCTGAAGCTCAAGGAAACCGAGACTCCAATTACCCAACGTTCAGTTTAGCTTTGTCGATCTTCCCGCAAAGCCATTGGAGCGTTTTAGCCTATCAAAATCCCTTACACCGCTGGCAACTGGTAGAAATGGGTAAGGGACAAACGTTCACCCAGTCTCCTGTACGTATCGATAAACGGATTCTGTGCTATCTGTTAGAGGAACCGTCTTGGGATGAACGGCTTGCTGGTATTGTAAAGCCAATGCCGCCTGCATCCTCTAGTTATCTGCCGCCTTCCTATGAAAAGCTAGCAGAACAGATTGTTTTTAGTTGGTCTAACGGAACTTACTTTCCTGTAGTGCAACTGTGTGGTGCGGAGGTGACGGCGAAATCTGCGATCGCCTCTACTGCCTGTGCTAGGGTAGGCTTCAATCTCAGCGTCATGGATGCGTCTGTTCTCCCCACAGATACTCGCGAATTGCATTATCTGATGCAGCGATGGTTTCGCGAAGCCCTCTTAACCCATAGCGCCTTGTTGCTTGACTGCGATGAAGCGAACCCAGGCGATCCGCTGCGAGAATTGGCGATCGCACAATGGATCGATAATCTCAATAGCCCCCTGATTCTTAGCACCCAAGCGCGCCAGCACGCCCGACAACGCCCCGCGATCGCCCTGGATGTCCCCCCCCTCACCCACAGCGAACAACTCAACCTGTGGCACGCTCACCTCGGTACAACTGCGGCGGAATTGAATGGACAAGTTGAGACTTTAGCGTCTCATTTTCAACTCAGCAACTCTGCAATTCTCACAGCTTGTCTCAAACTCCAGGGAGAGAGGGGACAGTCTGAAGCTCCCATTGACCATCAATTATGGGATATTTGTCGGACAATGGCCCGCCCGCGTCTAGATGACTTAGCCCAACGCATTGAAGCTACCGCATCCTGGCAAGATTTAGTCTTACCCGAACAACAACGGCAGATCCTCAAAGATATTAGCGCCCATGTTCGCCAACGGGCTAAGGTTTACGAACAGTGGGGGTTTGCAGCTAAGGGAGGGCGCGGTTTAGGCATTAGCGCTTTGTTTTCTGGCGCATCAGGTACCGGGAAAACAATGGCGGCGGAAGTTCTCGCCCAAGAGTTGCGCCTCGACTTATATCGCATCGATCTCAGTGCAGTGGTGAGTAAGTATATTGGGGAAACGGAGAAGAACTTACGGCGCATCTTTGATGCAGCAGAAACGGGGGGTGCTATTCTCCTATTTGATGAAGCCGATGCCTTATTTGGTAAGCGAACTGAGGTTAAAGATAGTCATGACCGTCATGCTAATGTTGAGGTCAGCTATCTGTTGCAACGCATGGAAGCTTATCAAGGTTTAGCGATTTTAACCACAAACCTCAAAGGGTCTTTAGATCAAGCGTTTCTGCGTCGCATCCGGTTTGTAGTGCCATTTCCGTTCCCAGACGCCAAAGCGAGGGCGGAAATCTGGCAGAGAATTTTTCCCAGCCGTACTCCCTCAGAAGGGTTAGATCCCGATAAGTTAGGACGGTTGAATGTAGCGGGGGGAAATATCCGCAATATTGCCTTAAATGCAGCATTTCTAGCAGCCGAAGCGGGGGAAGCGGTGATGATGAAACATATTCTACAGGCTTCTAAGAGCGAGTATCTGAAGTTAGAGCGATCGCTTACTGATGCTGAGGTGCGCGGTTGGGTATGATGTTTGAATGCAAGTGCGATCGCATTTCGTAGGGTGCGTTTTAACGCACCCTACATATGGGCATTCTATGGGTACAACCCATCTATGATTCGGATGCCCAATTACAGACGACCCTATGTTGCTGGCGGTACTTACTTTATTACTCAAGTTACATATCAACGTCAACCTTGGCTATGCAGCGAACTGGCTCGTACTGCTCTTCGTGAAGCAATTAAATCGGTGCGCCAGCAGTACCCTTTTTCAATTGATGCATTTGTACTGATGCACGATCATTTTCACTGTATTTGGACATTGCCACCAGGAGATAGCGATTTTTCAACTCGATTGCGTTTAATCAAAAGCTTTGTTACCAAGCAATGCGGGAATCAGCTTGCTCTTCCTTTAGCGGTTTCAGCCTCTCGACAAAAGCGAGGCGAACGGAATCTTTGGCAACGGCGGTTTTGGGAGCATTTAATTCGCGATGAAGAGGATTTTGCTCGGCATTGCGACTATATTCACTATAATCCTGTCGCGCACGGGCTATGTCAGGCTCCTCAACACTGGCCGTTTTCTAGTCTGCATCGATTAATTACAGCAGGAGTCTATGCGCCAGATTGGGGAATGGACGGTAAAAGCATTGAACCTCCAAGCTGGGGTGCTGGCGAATAAGTAGCGTTTCAACGCACCCTACCAGATAGATGCACGATTGGGTTTAGCTTCGGTTCGTATTCCTTGTAGGTGGGGGAGTTGGCGGCGCATGTGGGTGCGTTTAATGCGGTTGAGAATGCGCGAAGTGAATTCTACTCCCACAATCGGTTTTTGGATACAGTCATCGGCTCCGGCGCTAAAGATGCGATCGAGCATTTGGGGATCGGTGCGGCTTGATAAAATGACGATGGGAAGTTGTCCCCATTGGGCATCGTTGCGAACAATCTGACATAACTCGATGCCGCTGTAATCAGGCATTTCTCGATCGAGAATTAATAAATCGGGTTGGGTGGTTTCTAGAACGTCCCAAAAGATGGCGGCTTCGGTTAGGGTGGTAATCTGCAAGTCCCAAGGTTCTAATCGGGTTTGTAAATCTTGCAGCAGTTGCCGATCGCGATCGACCATTAAGATTTTAGATTCTGAGAGACGGAAGGGCGTTAGGGCTTTTTGCAGGGCTTGAAAGATTGCGGTTAAGGCGAGGGGTTTTTGCAAAAAGGTGCATCCTCCCAAATGGGCAACTTGCAGGCGGGTACTGAGGTTGGTTGAGGAGGCGATCGCCAAAATTGGTAAATGAGGATAGTCTTGCTTGAGTTGGATGAGCAGGTTCAATCCTTGGTCTAAATCGGAAACGATTTCTAGATTCAATAATAGGGCTTGGGGAGAAAACTTGGCGATCGCCGTTTTGGCGGCTTCGGGTTGGTGAATGACTTCTAGACGGATACCCCATTGGGGACTTTGGGCTTGTAATTGTTGGGTTAAATCGCGATCGCTCTCAAGGGCTAAAATGAGGGAAGTTTGGGATCGATTGCTAGGTTGCAGCTCGCGCAGTTGCATCTGTTGCTTGAGAAACTCAACCTTTTGCTGTAAAGCCGTCGCCACATTCGGATCGATAACAGACACGCGCAGAATCGTTTCCACATCCTGCATCACCTGACCGCTTTCTGACAATCCAAACGTGAGTAAAGTCCCTGCCAGTCGATGGGCAGTATCTTGGGCTTGTTGCTGGAGTTGGGGTTGCAGCGAACCCTCAGCAATTGCCGCGATCGCCGCTTCAATCACCGCCAGTTTAGCCGGTAAACTCTTTTGCAGGGGTTCCCACATCTGCGCCACAATCGTCTGGAGTTTGGCTTCTACCTGCTGTTTTTTCGGTTTTTCGGGCTGCGGCTTTTCCGAAGGGGCACTTTTCAGGCGATACCCCATGCCATACACGGTTTCAATCACTTCGGCTTGAATGCCTGCGGCTTTGAGTTTTTGGCGTAACCCCTTAATTTGGGTTGTCACCGCTTCTTCTCCAGGAGATTCCCCCACCGCCCAAATTCGATCTAATAAGGCGCTGCGACTAAAAATCCGCTGGGGATTTTGCAAAAACACTTCCAACAGATGGTACTCTTTCGGCGTCAGGTGGAGAAGTTTTTCTTGATAAGTTACTTCTCCAGTTTCCGAGTTCAGCAACAAAGAATCCCAATTGAGGATAGCTGAAGCCGTCACTTTCGATCGCCGTAATAATGCCCGGATGCGGGCGATTAACTCTTGCAGCGCAAAAGGCTTGACGACATAATCATCAGCCCCGGCTTCTAAGCCTAAAACGCGATCGCTACTACTATCTTTAGCCGTTAGCAGCAAGATCGGCATTTGATAGCCCGCAGTCCGAATTTGGCGACAGAGGCTAATTCCATCCAGCTTAGGAACCATAATATCCAGCAAGAGCAGATCGTAGCGATCGGCTTGGACGAGGTTCCAAGCGGTTAAGCCATCCATTGCCGCATTCACTGTATAGTGATGGGCAACCAGTGCCTCTAGGAGAATGTTCGCCAGCGATTCATCATCCTCTACAAGTAGTAGTTTCATCTTTTAGGGCGAAACGTGAAGCGGGAGGAAATAGGCGACAAAGGGAAACTATAAAGGGCCTACCACAGAAGCCGTCGTTGCAGCAAGGACGCGGTTGAGTTTGCCACTAACATAGCCTTCTAAATCCAGAGTGACATAGAGAAAACCGAAGTGGCGAAACGCATCCACCAGCGTCGGTAAATCAGTGGTGAGAACAAATTCTTGGATTTGTTCGGGGGGAAGTTCAATTTGCGCCGTTTCGCCCACCGATCGCACGCGGATCTGTTTTAAGCCTTGTTGTCTAAGATAGCGTTCTGCTCGTCCAACGCGCTGAAGTTTAGCAATAGTAATCTCTTCGCCGTAGGGAAAGCGAGAACTCAGACAGGGTTGGGCGGGTTTATCCCACCAGGGTAAGTCGAGAAATTTGGAAATTTCCCGGACTTCAGCTTTGGTAACGCCTACTTCAGCTAAGGGCGATCGCGCCCCGCGTTCTTTGGCGGCTTGGATACCGGGGCGATAGTCGCTGAGATCGTCAGCGTTTACCCCATCGACGACGTAAGGATAGCCGAGTTGTAGGGCGAGGGGTTTGAGGGTATCGTGCAATTCGCTTTTGCAAAAGTAGCAGCGGTTGACGGGGTTGCTGGTATAGTTGGGATTTTCAATTTCGCGGGTTTGGACGATTTGATGGGAAACGCCAATGGCGGCGGCTTGAATGCGGGCGTCTTCTAAGTCTTCTGGTAGCAAGGAGGGAGACTCGGCGGTGACGGCTAAGGCGCGATCGCCAAGTACATCGTAAGCGATTTTGACTACCAGGGTACTGTCAATTCCGCCAGAATAGGCAATCAGCGCCCGATCCATTTGGGCAAATAGGGTGTGAAGTTGAGTGAGTTTCTCTGCGATCGTCATGCTAGTCGTTTAAGGTCACTGTATCCATCTTAGAATTCCCGCACGGAGAAGATAGCGATGGCGATCGCCAGTAACAAGATAATGTAAACAACGCCATAACCGAGGTTGAGGGCGAGGGTTTGCGGTTCGGGAAGCGCCCCTAAGCCATAGACGGCAACGTTTTTTAAGTCCAGTTTGGATAAGTCGGGGAAAATTAGGTAAATTAGGGTGGTGATTCGCTGAAAACCCGGATTATCCACCAGTTGGTTGAGTCGCATCATATCGGGGCTGAGGTGTCCCATGAAGTAGACGCCAAAGGCGATTAGGGTGGCTAAAATGGTACTCAGAAAAACCCCGAATAAAATTGCCACCGCCGCGACGAGGGAAAGTTCAAATACCATGAAAACGGCAGCAATTAGCAGGCTTTCTAGGGAAGGATAGGGAATTTGACTTAAGGTTAAAATGGCGAGATAAATAGCGGTCATGGCGGCAATTAAGACGCTGATGACGGCGGTGATTCCTAAATGCTTGCCAATAATGAATTCCGATTGGCTCATGGGTTTGGAAATCAACACGTAAATGGTACGCTTGTCAATTTCTTTGTTGATTAATCCTGCACCGACAAAGACGGCGACAATTAAGCCTAAAATACTCATTCCGGCTAACCCAAAGTCAAGCAGCATTTTGTCAGAAGTGGTGCTAGCGACTTCGGGAACCAGGCGGATTGAACCTAACAGAAATAAAGCATAAAAGCCGATTAGGTAGAGAATGCGATCGCGGATCACTTCCCAAAAGACATTTTGAGCAACAATACCAATCCGACCGAGATTCATGGGTAAAACTCCTAGAAGCAAGTTGGGGGAATTTTAGAAGATATCAGAGGGTTAATTCAAATTAACGAATTAATATTGAATTTTGACAACAAATGCGCTATTGCTAAAGTCCTGACCAACCAGATCGGGCTGAGTAGACAGCCAATAGTTAATTGTAAAATGAAATTGTATCCAGCAACTTAAAAGAATGTGGGAGAACAGCAAGATTAAGATCCTGGCACGAGCGTGCGGATCGGGTAACTTTAATTTAAACTTGGAATTGATCAATTCTGGTACAATTGCAATCAACGCTGCAATCAGCGGGGAGATTACCCACGGAATGTAACCCACTTCTCCCCAAAGGCTAGCAGCAATAAAAACGGCTAAGAATAGGCTGAGTATCCAGTTTCCCACAGAAAATCCAAAAATCCGAAAGGGTCTTTCTTGCAAGAAAAACCACAAGGCAGCAATCAAAGATAAAAAACCGAGACTGGCTAAAATATCGCGCTGAGTCTCGGTTTGTGAAAGCGCCAATAGCCAAAGTAAAATACAGGTTAAAAGGCACGTTTGCCAAGAGAGAAACTTCTTCGGCAATAGGATAACATAGACAAACTTGAGCAAGACAAACAATTCGCGCATTGGCTCTACAATCTGTTTTTAAGTAAATGAGCAGCAAGAATTAATAAGATAGCGACGTGACTGGCAGAATGAGCTTGCAAAAGGATAAAGGATTTGATGCCAGTCGATTGAAAATTTTTGACTTTCTTTTGAAATTCATTATTGGTTCGCCTTTCGGGAATAAAGCGTTCTATTTTATATTTTTGAATCGCCTCAATCAATTCAAAGGTTTTAATCTTGATGGCTAAAGAACTAAAGAAAATCATAATACCAATCAAAGTCAGCCAAAAGAGAGAAGCCGAAGTCCACTGTCCAAAAAAGATAAACCCCATCAGTTCATCTTCTAGATGAATGGGGAGAACCAACTCCACGTAAAAGAAGGTTAACCAGCCGAGGATGACTGCGGTTAGATTAGTCAAAGCCGCATACTCAACGCAAGTTTTACGTCCATAGCCAAAACGGACGTGAAATAAAAATGACTCAATCGCGATCGCCACTACAATCAAGAGTAACTGAAAGACAACTGCCCGTAAGGGTAATAGAATGGTACGCATACCCCTCCACTTTGGCTAAATCACGCCGATTCGCGCTCTAACTCAAGCATTCCCATTCGGCTATTTCCTATTGTCGCTAACTTCGCTAAAATTAGGACTGCTTCAATCTTGCCGCAGTGGTATCGTAAAGATTGCTTAACATCGGGCAAGCACTCAGCGATCGCAGATTATGACTAGAAACGGCATCGGCATCCGCACGGCAAACCTACGCTCAGAGCGAATTATTGGACAAATTCACGTCTATGATGGAGCCGGAAAAGGAAAATCGCAAGCGGCTTTAGGGGTTGTGTTGCGTTCTATTGGCTTAGGCATCCAGTCCTTATTTGAAAGCCGAGTCTTGCTGCTGCGCTTCCTGAAAGGCCCCGGACGGATGTATGATGAGGATGCCGCCATTGAGGCCCTGCAAGCGGCGTTCCCCCATCTAATCGATCAGGTGCGAACTGGGAGGTCTGAGTTTTTTGGCCCAGAAGAGATTACTCGTTTTGACCGTGCAGAGGCGCAACGGGGATGGGATGTGGCGAAAGGTGCGATCGCATCTGGCTTGTATTCCGTCGTTGTTTTAGACGAACTCAACCCCGTTTTAGACCTAGGTTTGCTTGAGGTTGAAGAGGTCGTAAAAACCCTGCGACGCAAACCCGAACATCTAGAAATTATTGCCACCGGACGCGGCGCGCCGCAACCCTTACTCGATATCGCCGATTTGCATTCGGAGATGAAACCCCATTTTCACAGCTTACCCCAAGAACGGGGCATAGAAGGGATTGAAATCTATACGGGTGCAGGTAAAGGCAAGTCTACTAGCGCCTTGGGGAAAGCCTTACAAGCCTTGGGGAAAGGAATTGGCCAAGATAAATCTCATCGCGTCTTAATTTTACAATGGCTTAAGGGCGGTTCCGGCTATACCGAAGATGCCGCGATCGCAGCCTTGCGTCAAAGCTATCCTAACCTAGTCGATCACCAACGTTGCGGGCGAGATGCCATTGTTTGGCGGGGACAACAGCAGGAAATTGACTATGTAGAAGCCGAACGCGGTTGGGAAATTGCCAGAGCCGCGATCGCATCTGGAATGTATAAGACAATTATTCTAGACGAACTGAACCCAACGGTAGACCTAGAACTACTAGACCCTCAACCCATCGTTGAAGCCTTACTTCGCAAACCCAAAGACACAGAAGTCATTATCACAGGCCGCTGTCTCAAAACCCCTCCCTATTTCGATTTGGCGAACGTTCACTCGGAAATGGTTTGTCACAAACACTATGCTGAGAAAGGCGTAGACTTAAAGCGTGGCGTGGACTTCTAGGGATAGAAGGCTAAAATTAGGGCAAATTTTCTCTACAAACTTCAAAATCATCCGAAATGAGCAGTTTCGAGTTCGTATCCTCTAGGCGGGTTTCGGCGTAACCCCACATCAGAGGTGCAAACATAGCGTCTGCCATTTATACCATAAGGATTGATGATGTTTGACTCTGAGTTGATTGCTCTCAGCAGTAGTTTTACCCCTCGTGCTTTCCCCCATTCCCCAGAACCGTTGCTTCAGGAGTTCCCCTACGGACTTAACTCCACTCCCCCTCACTCAGCGGCGGCTAGCTTCCCTTCAATCCTGATTATCGACCCTAGCGTCCAAAACTACCAAATGTTGCTAACGGGGGTCTTACCGGGTACGGAAACCCTCGTTCTTGACCCTTATCGGGATGGGATTGACCAAATTACCCAAACTTTAGCAGACCGAGAGGCAATCGCCAGCCTTCATATTCTTTCCCACGGCGAACCCGGAAGTCTGCAACTCGGCAATACTCATCTCAGCTTAGACAATCTTGGCACCTATACAGAGCAACTGCAACAATGGGGGCGATCGCTCTGGGACAAGGGTGATATTCTTCTTTACGGTTGCGAAGTCGCCAGCGATAGTATCGGTGTTGCCTTTGTCGAACAACTCGCGTATCTTACGGGTGCGGATATTGCAGCTTCTGATAATTTAACGGGCGATCGCACTTTAGGGGGAGACTGGGAGTTAGAATTCGCCACAGGTGTCATTGAATCTCCTCTCGCCTTCCAAATTGGCGTATTAGAAGCTTATACCTCTGTTTTAGCTACCCTTCGCGTGAATAGCCTTCTCGACAATACAACCCCCAACGATGGGTTAGTCACCCTCCGCGAAGCTATCCTTGCAGCCAATAGCAATTCAACAACTGACTTAGGCGACACGGGTACAGGGAACGATACGATTATTTTTGATATTCCCGGTATTGCACCTTATACCCTAACCCTCGCTAACTCGATTAATATTACCAGCAATCTCCAAATTAATGGTTTAGGCGAAGACAATCTCATCATTAGCGGGAATAATGCAACCCAGATTTTCAATATTGGGAATAATTCTACTGTCACCCTCCGAGATTTAACCCTAGCTAACGGTAATATTGCGGCTGGATTTGGGGGTGCGATTAATAATTCAGGCAACTTAACTTTAATCAATAGCACAATTAGAGATAGTGCCGCTGGTTTGGGTGGCGGAGGAATTCACAATAATGCTAGCGGTACTTTAATTTTCGACAATAGCAGACTTCAGAATAATCGCGTTTCTTTAGTTGGGGACGGCGGAGGATTGAACAATCAAGGGGGAAGGGTTGAACTAAATAATAGCTTAATTGCCAACAATACGTCCCTGATTAACGGTGGAGGTATCTTTAATCAAAATGGAATAATCTCAGTGAATCAAGGTCGCTTTAGCGATAACGTTGCTTCTGGTGATGGAGGGGGAATTTGGAATGGATTGCAAGGAAGTATTGATATTTTTGCGGGAACTTTTTCCAACAATCAAGCAGGTAATGGAGGGGCAATTTATAATGCTGAGGCAAGTCAAACCATAATCAACAATAGCCAAATCGGGACTTTGAATAATGGTAATCGTGCCAGCAATGGGGGTGGAATCAGAAACTTAGGAATTCTCGATATCCAAAATAGCCAAATCGTTAATAACCATGCCACAGGAGGAGAGGGAGGCGGAATTTCTAACTTCAGCAATGGTCAGTTGATTCTAATTCAAAGTAGCATTACTGATAATAGAGCGAGATTTGGAGGCGGTATTCAAACTGGGCAAGGAAATGCTACGATTGGTCGTAGTACGCTAGCCAATAATCAAGCCAGCGAGCATGGTGGCGGGTTGAATGTTAATAGTACAAGCGCAACTGCTGAGATTTTCAACACCACCTTTTCTGGGAATGAAGCAACGGAAAACGGGGGTGGAATTTATGGCTTTCCCAATAACTTAACTCTAACCAATTCTACCTTAACGGGCAATCGAGTCTTAACCGGAAATGGAGGTGGAATTTTTGCCGCCGCCGGAACTTTTAATATTCGCAATACCCTTATTGCTGGGAATTTCGATAACGGAGGCGCAACTGTTCATCCTGATGTTTCCGGTACTTTTACCGGAAATAACCATAACTTGATTGGCAACTTAACCGGAAGTACAGGCTTTAATGTTGCAGGTAACGATCTAAGTTTTGCTTCGCTAGGTGTTACGAATATCAACCAAGTTATTAACCCTAATCTGGCATTAAATGATGCGCTTGCGGGTTCTCCTTTAAGCCATGCTTTAGTTCCCGGAAGTCCTGCAATTAATACAGGAAATAATGCGGTAGCACCCATAACTGATAAATTGGGTTTGATTCGACCTTTTGGTGAATTTGTTGATATTGGTGCGATTGAAGATCGAACTCCACTACCTGAATTAATTATCTCAGAAATGATGTTCGATCCGCGCAGTGCAGAACCCGCTTGGGAATGGGTAGAAGTCTATAATGCGGGGACAACAAGCGTTAATTTAGCCGGGTTTGTCTTAGATGATGATGATAACGCACCCCCTGCGGCGGCGAATATTACAGGAGGCGCGATCGCACCCGGACAAACAGGTATTCTGTATAATGCGGTATTAGGTGCCGCAGACTTTACTGCCGCTTGGGGACCTGGACTGAATTTAATCCCCGTTAGCAATTGGTCGCAACTGGGTAATGCTGGCGATCGCATTGGGATATGGAATAGTATTTATAGCCGTAGAGCAGGCTTTCAACCGGCTATTAACCAAGTTGACTACACTCTTGCAGGTTTTCCAGGCAAAACTAATAACAACAGAGCCTCTATTTACCTAACAGACTTAACCGCTAATAACAGTTTAGGGGCAAATTGGGCATTAAGCGCGATCGGTGCTGTCACGCCGACGGGTACCGCTTACGAAAGTACCTTTGCGGGTGGAAATAGCGGTTTAGATATAGGTTCCCCTGGCGCAACCGATAACACGCCTCCCACAGCTACCCTATCCACTCCCGCCGCAAACGTTACCACCCCAGGCGGAACGAGTTATAGCTTTACCGTGGAATATGCCGATAACCGCGCGATCGCGATCGGTACCTTAGATAATAACGATATTCGCGTCACTGGGCCAGATGGTTTCAGTCAACTCGCCACTCTGGTTTCACCCCCATTCCCAGGTAACAATACCCCCATTAGCGCCACTTACCAAATTACTCCACCCGGAGGTGCTTGGGATGCGGCTGATAGCGGAACCTATACCCTAGAACTTCTAGCCAATCAGGTTACTGATACTACTGGAAATCCGGCTGCACCTGCAACATTAGGATCGTTCATCGTTCGCTTGAACCAGCCACCCGTTGCGAACGATAACAGCTACAGCGTTAACGCCAACTCCATTCTGACTGTTCCCGTAGCTACCGGAGTCTTGTCTAATGATAGCGACCCAGAAAACGATCCGCTTAGTGCTATTCTCGAAACGGCACCCGCTAACGGTAACTTAACCCTGAATGCGGATGGGTCGTTTAGCTATACGCCCAATCCTAATTTTACTGGAAGCGATCGCTTTACCTACCGAGCCAATGATGGTTCGCTCAATAGTAACCTCGCCACCGTTACCCTTACCGTCGATAGCGTTAACCAGCCACCCGTTGCGAACGATAACAGCTACAACGTTAACGCCAACTCCATTCTGACTGTTCCCGTAGCTACCGGAGTCTTGTCTAATGATAGCGACCCAGAAAACGATCCGCTTAGTGCTATTCTCGAAACGGCACCCGCTAACGGTAACTTAACCCTGAATGCGGATGGGTCGTTTAGCTATACGCCCAATCCTAATTTTACTGGAAGCGATCGCTTTACCTACCGAGCCAATGATGGTTCGCTCAATAGTAACCTCGCCACCGTTACCCTTACCGTCGATAGCGTTAACCAGCCACCCGTTGCGAACGATAACAGCTACAACGTTAACGCCAACTCCGTTCTCACTATTCCCGTAGCGACTGGAGTCTTGTCTAATGATACCGACCCAGAAAACGATCCGCTCAGTGCTATTCTCGAAACGGCACCCGCTAACGGTAACTTAACCCTGAATGCGGATGGGTCGTTTAGCTATACGCCCAATCCTAATTTTACCGGAAGCGATCGCTTTACCTATCGTGCCAATGATGGTTCGCTCAATAGTAACCTCGCCACCGTTATCCTTACCGTCGATAGCGTTAACCAGCCACCCGTTGCGAACGATAACAGCTACAGCGTTAACGCCAACTCCGTTCTCACTATTCCCGTAGCGACTGGAGTCTTGTCTAATGATACCGACCCAGAAAACGATCCGCTCAGTGCTATTCTCGAAACGGCACCCGCTAACGGTAGCTTAACCCTGAATGCGGATGGGTCGTTTAGCTATACGCCCAATCCTAATTTTACTGGAAGCGATCGCTTTACCTATCGTGCCAATGATGGTTCGCTTAATAGTAACCTCGCCACCGTTACCCTTACCGTCGATAGCGTTAACCAACCACCCGTTGCGAACGAGAATGAGTATACGCTGAATCAAAATACAGTTCTAGCAGTGAATGTTGCAGATGGCGTTCTCAGCAACGATACCGACCCAGAAAACGATCCGCTGAGTGCAATTTTAGTCTCAAATCCAACCAATGGTACGCTAACTCTTAACCCCGATGGGTCGTTTACCTACACGCCAAACCCAGACTTTAGCGGAACCGATAGTTTCACCTATTTGGCGAATGATGGCACAAATGACTCCAATATTGTCACCGTTAGCTTAACCGTCAACCCCGTTGCGGCGAATACTCCCCCTACCTTAGTTTTACCGATTGCTGACCAAACGGCGAACATTAACCAGCCCTTTAGCCTAGATATCAGCGGTAACTTTACAGATGCAGATGGAGATACCTTAACTTATACGGCCCAAGGCTTACCGGAAGGTTTAACGCTCGATCTCGATACGGGGATGATATCAGGGACTCCCATTGGTGCGGCGGAAGCGACGTTTAATGTCACAATTACGGTTAATGATGGTCGGGGAGGGACGGTTAGCGATCTATTTGCGATCGCACTTCTGACCATTCCTCCTACTCCTACCCCAACACCTACCCCTCAACCGCTTCCCCCTCTCCCCAGTCCCCCCACTCAGTTGCCAGAATGCGGTTGTCCCCAAATCGCCATTACCTTCCCAGAGGCACTTGCTGAGGTCGATAACGTGCAAATTGGCACTCTGGGGTCTGATTTGATATTTGGCATCCCCATCCCCCTTGCACAGCGCGGCAACGACCTGATTTTGGGTCAGCACGGTAACGATACTCTGTTTGGCGGTTTTGGCAGTCCCGTTCCCGTTGGGGGTGCCATCGAACGCGATTTACTGTTTGGCAACCAAGGCGACGATCTGATCTATGGCAATCAGGGCAATGATACCGTCTGGGGAGGGAAAGGCAACGATACGGTATATGGGGGTAAGGATAACGATTTGCTATTTGGCGATCGCGGTAACGATCTGCTGTTTGGCAATCAAGGCAATGATACCCTGTGCGGGGGCGATGGCGACGATACCCTGTATGGCGGGAATGGCAGTCCGCAACCCATCGGCGATGCTGGCGAACAAGATTATCTGTATGGAGGTAATGGTAACGATTTGCTGTTTGGCAATGAGGGCAATGACTTCCTGTGTGGCGGGTCGGGGAACGATACCCTACGCGGGGGGAAAGATAATGATACCCTCTACGGGGGCGATGGCGATGATGTCCTGCGCGGGGATTTAGGCGAAGATACTCTCATTGGCGGTAGCGGACGCGATATCTTTGTCCTCGAAGCCGGACGCGGGGTGGATACCATTCTAGACTTTACCCAAGGGGAGGATCGCCTCAGTCTGGTGGAAGACGCTTTGCCGTTTGAACAGCTACAGTTTACTCAGCGCGATCGCGATACTGTAATTCGATTAGCCAGCACTGGAGAAGCGATCGCAATTCTGAAAAACGTGCAATCTAGTACGCTACGCCGCGAGGACTTTCTGAGCTAAGTTCGTCACGATCCCCTGTCGTTTGCAACTCCTCCGCTCGATGATTGACGACAGGGGGACCTCTTCTTTAAGATTAGAACAAGGTAAATAAGTGTAAAGTTTAATTAATTATTTTTTGAATTCTTAGACCGTTCCTCAGAATTCCCTTGTGAAAGTCCCGATAGAGTCACCCATGCCCAAGCTGTTTTTTCAAAGATTGTTCGTCTGCGCGATCGCCCTTCTCCTCACCGTATCAGTCTGGGGGATTGCGCCTCAAGGTGCCCAAGCCGTTGATAACCCGGAATTGTTGCCCGATACCCCCACGCCGATTATCGACCTTGGCAGAGCGCTAACAGACATTCAAGAAGATCGACTCGCTGAAGATTTAAGCAACTTTGAAAGCGAAACGGGGTGGAAACTCAGAGTTTTAACGCAATTCGATCGCACTCCCGGCCGTGCGGTCAAAGACTTTTGGGGATTAGATGATAAAAGCGTCTTATTAGTAGCCGACTCGCGAGGCGGTAACTTACTCAACTTCAACGTTGGGGATGAAGTCTATGCACTTCTACCTCGAACCTTTTGGATCGAGTTACAAACGCGCTATGGCAATCAATTCTTTGTCCGAGAAAACGGTGAAGATCAATCCATCCTGCAATCGCTAGAATCCGTTAAAACCTGCTTGCGCCAGGGGGGATGTCAGGTTGTCCCCGGACTTCCTAGAGAACAGTGGATTCTCACCTTAATCACCTCCTTAATTGGAGGGGTGGTTTGTGGTTTTGCGGCTCAACCGCGCAAACCCGGACAACTCTTTGCTTGGCAGTGGGCTTTAATCTTTTCGCCGCTCTGGGGTATCTTATTTATTGCCTTCGGAGTCGGGCCTGTCGTTGCGCGGACGACCGAATGGCTCCCCCTATTTCGCAACGTCATCGGCTTTTTGCTCGGCTTTTTAGTGGCTTATCTGTCTCCCATGCTCAATCGACCGGAAGCAACAGAGCTTTAGAGCATTTCAACTCCATTCAACGCGAACTCACCTGCGGCAGAATTAATCTGCACGCAGGTGAACTTGTATTATCCCCCAACAAAGGCTAGCCGTTGAATGGGGGGTTTCACCCAAATCCTACGAGAACCCCGGCAATTCGCTTTATGCTGAGAAAGATAACTCATTTTTCCCTGTCAGTTCCTCAAGTTGTTTGTTACTCGTGACTTCTGCGCCCCCAGTCGATTCAGCGTTTGATAGCCCTTTTTTCGCACTACTTAGAGAGTCCTAGTGAATCTTGATACAAAGCGTCCCAAAATCTTGGTTGTAGACGATTATGCTTCAAGTCGGCTGACCCTTGCTGCTCTTCTCTCGGTTGAAGGGTATGAAGTTATTGAAGCAGATAGTGGGCTTTCAGCACTCGAATGCGTCCGCCAACATTATCCCGATTTAATTTTGCTGGATGTGATGATGCCAGAAATGGATGGATTTGAAGTTTGTTGCCGACTCAAGCAAGAGGAAAGGACGCGACAAATTCCGGTCATTTTTATTACGGCTTTGTGCGATCGCCGCTCTCGCATACGCGGTTTAGAAGTGGGGGGAAGTGACTTTATTACTAAACCGTTTGACCAACTCGAATTAGCCGCCCGCGTTCGCTCTTTAGTCCATCAAAAACGCTTGAATGAAGAGATTGAGAGCATGGAACGCGTGTTATTATCCATTGCTCAAACCGTTGAAGATCGAGAAACTTGTTCTGCTTATCATAGCGATCGCCTCGCGCATCTGACGCAAGCGTTTGGCAATTTCCTGGGTTTAACAGCCTTAGAAAATCGCGATTTGCTCTGGGGGGCTTACCTGCATGATATTGGCAAAATCGGCATCCCCGATCGCATCCTCTTAAAAACAGAACGCCTGACGCCGGACGAATGGTTAGTGATGCAGCAGCATGTGACGATTGGGGTGAAAATTTGCGAACCCCTCCACATCCTACAGGGAGTGACACCGATCGTGCGATCGCACCACGAACGCTGGGATGGATCGGGGTATCCCGACCAACTTAGGGGCGATCGCATTCCCCACTTAGCCCAAGTTTTCCAAATTGTCGATATCTACGACGCCCTAACCAGCGATCGCCCCCATCGTCCAGCCTACTCCCATTGCGACGCCCTAGAAGCGATCGCCACTGAAGCCCTCACCGGCTGGCGCAACCCCCAACTCGTTCGGCAATTTACCGAATTTATGGCGACTCAGGATTCCAGAGTCCCCTTACTCAGAGGTGAAAGTCCTAGCTTACGCAATACCGACGCGGTGGAAACAATATGACGATCTAACCCCAAACGCTGGGGATCGATCCCCAAAGCCAGCGCCACCAACTGCGATAAATGCAAAACGGGTAAGCCCAAACTCTGACCAATAACCTTTTCCACTTCCGGTTGACGCGAATCTAAATTTAAGTGGCACAGCGGACAAGGCGTCACCAAACAATCGGCCCCGGCGGCTAAGGCTTCTTGAATATGAGTCCCCGCCATTTGAAAAGCCTGAGTTGTCGCATAACTAGACAGCGGCCAACCGCAACATTGGGTACGACCGCGATAATAAATGGGGGTAGCACCCACCGCGCGGAAAAGATTTTCCATCGACTCCGGGTGGTAAGGGTCATCATAGGGTAAATGCCGCTGAGTTCGCAGCAAATAGCACCCATAAAACGCCGCGCACTTCAAACCCGATAGGGAACGCTTCACTTTCGCCTGGATTGCCTCTAAACCATAATCCCCGACGAGCGCCCACAGCAAATGCTTCACCTCACCGTTCCCTTGATAGGGCAAGCATCCCTGTTGCGTCAATAAACCATTGACTTGGTTGAGATAGGCTGGATCGTTGTATTGGGCGTCCTTGAGGCGTTCGTCTACTCGACCAATGACCCCCTGGCAGGTGCTGCAATGGGTGAGGAGGGGTAGTTGGAGTTGTTCTGCCAAAGCAATATTGCGGGCATTGACGGTATCTTCTAGGAGTTGCGAATCTTCCTTAAACGTTCCCGAACCGCAACAAGAGGCTTTTTTTAACTCCACCAATTCAATCTGTAGGGCTTCAGCTAAAGCGGCTGTGGATTGGTAAAGTTCGCGGCAGGCCCCTTGGGCAACGCAACCGGGAAAATAAGCATAGCGAAGAGTCTCAGCAGGCATCATGAAGTTAGCCGTTAGGAAAAGCAATTGAGTTCTTTCTTCTATTATGGCTGCTCTGGGTTATCGGTCGCTGAAGATGGGGCGATCGTTTAGGGCTGAAGTGGAAGCAAAACTGTATTTGCGATCGCCCTTTCCGATAAGATTAAAAAATGCTTAGAATTGTATCCCTGAGTCGGTACGCTTTAAGCCATGAGATAGACAAAAAGCCAAAGACTTACCCGTCTAGGCGATCTATCTCAAACGACCGCTACCATCGGTCGAGTTGCTTCAGCATCCCACCAGGCAAGCGGCGATTGTGGCGGGTTCCCTCGCCAGAATTGAATTTCCTGCACGGAGGGTTTCACCGTGATGTTCAAGCTTCCAAGAGGTTTTTATGAGCCAAGAAGAAATTTTCCAAAAAGTCAAAAAGATTGTATCCGAGCAACTCGGAGTAGAAGTTGAGGAGGTTAAGCCTGAGTCTAACTTTGCTAACGACCTCGGCGCAGACTCCCTCGATACCGTTGAGCTAGTGATGGCTTTAGAAGAAGAATTTGATATCGAAATTCCTGATGAAGCTGCTGAAAAGATCGCCACGGTTGGACAAGCCGTTGAATTTATTCAGCAAAACTCCGAAGCGGCTGCTTAATTTGAGATCGGGTTCGGTTGTCCCTTGAGGGTGCGATTTCTGCCTCCGAGACCTCCGATAGGTTCGCAGCCAATGGCAGGAGAACCACCGATCGATCGCGTTCATCACCCATGTGACCCATAACTGATGACTAATTTGGAAAAAAAACGCGTTGTAGTGACTGGACTTGGCGCGATTACTCCAATCGGAAATAATCTCGCTGAGTATTGGCAAGGCCTAATCGGCGGACGCAATGGCATTGGACCGATTACGCTGTTTGATGCTGCTCGCCATGACTGTCGAATTGCAGGCGAGGTCAAAGGATTTGACCCCCACGACTACCTCGATCGCAAAGATGCCAAGCGCATGGATCGCTTTGCTCAGTTTGCGATCGCCGCGAGCAAGCAAGCGCTAGCCGATGCTGAATTTGCCATCAACGATTTGAATGCAGAACAAGTCGGCATCATTATCGGTACCGGCATTGGCGGTTTAAAGGTACTCGAAGACCAGCAAGAAGTTTACTTAACTCGCGGGCCAGATCGTTGCAGTCCGTTCATGATTCCGATGATGATTGCCAATATGGCCGCTGGTCTGACGGCAATCCACACGGGCGCAAAAGGTCCGAACTCCTGTACAGTCACCGCTTGTGCGGCAGGTTCTAATGCGGTGGGAGATGCCTTCCGTCTCGTGCAAAACGGGTATGCCCAAGCCATGATTTGTGGGGGAACTGAAGCGGCCGTCACCCCGCTATCGGTGGCCGGATTTGCCGCCGCCCGCGCCCTGTCAACGCGCAATGAGTCGCCAGAGTCAGCTTGTCGCCCGTTCGATCGCGATCGCGATGGCTTCGTCATGGGCGAAGGGGCGGGAATTCTTCTAATTGAAGAACTCGAACATGCCCTCAGCCGCAACGCCCGGATCTATGCCGAAATCGTCGGTTACGGGATGACCTGCGATGCCTACCACATGACCGCCCCCGTACCGGGTGGTGCAGGCGCAGCTAGAGCCATGCAACTCGCGCTCAAAGATGCCGGAATTGCCCCCGATCGCATCGACTATATCAACGCTCACGGGACGAGTACGCCGGCCAACGATAAAACTGAAACGGCGGCGATTAAAAGCGTATTGGGAGAAAGCGCTCAACGCGTTGCCGTCAGTTCCACCAAATCCATGACGGGTCACTTATTAGGCGGATCGGGCGGAATTGAAGCCGTGGCCACCGCAATGGCGATCGCCAACGACCAGATTCCCCCCACCATCAACCTAACCAACCCCGATCCAGAGTGCGATTTAGACTACGTGGCAAATCAAAGTCGCTCGGCAACCTTGAATGTTGCATTATCCAATTCCTTTGGTTTTGGCGGCCACAATGTCACGCTAGTCTTCAAAAAATACGCCTAAGCAAGCGATCGCACTCATTCTTGCTCTTTTCGCGCCGGAGTCAACTTGCTCATCAATCCGGGTAATGGGAACATAAAGTTATAGTCGATTCCCATCTCAAAAACGGTTTGAGTTTCACTCCCGGTTTACACGCAGATTGTCATTACAACCAAGAGATTATGGCCGTTGCAACCCAATCCCTCGAACAACTTTGTATTAATTCGATCCGCTTTTTAGCAATCGATGCAGTCGAAAAGGCGAAATCTGGACATCCAGGCCTACCGATGGGTGCTGCGCCGATGGCATTTGTCCTTTGGGATCGCTTTTTGCGGCACAACCCCAAAAACCCCAAATGGTTCAACCGCGATCGCTTTATCCTGTCCGCCGGACATGGCTGTATGCTGCAATACGCCCTATTGTACTTAACGGGCTACGACAGCGTCACCATCGACGACCTCAAACAATTCCGGCAGTGGGAATCTAAAACCCCCGGTCATCCTGAAAACTTCATGACCCCAGGCGTTGAAGTCACCACAGGCCCCCTCGGACAAGGCATTGCCAACGCCGTTGGGATCGCAATGGCGGAAGCTCACCTGGCTGCTAAATTCAATAAGCCCGATCGTAAAATTATCGACCACTACACCTATGTGATTCTGGGTGATGGTTGCAATATGGAAGGCGTCTCTGGCGAAGCCTGCTCGCTCGCCGGCCACCTTGGACTGGGCAAACTGATTGCCCTGTATGATGACAACCATATTTCGATTGACGGTCACACCGACTTGTCCTTCAGCGAAGATGTAGGCAAGCGCTTTGAAGCTTACGGTTGGCACGTCATTACCGTGGATAACCCCAACCTAGACGAAGATACCAGCCTCGATGCGGTTCACAAGGCGATTGAAGAAGCCAAGTCCGTCACCGATAAGCCTTCGTTAATTAAAGTCCGTACTATCATCGGCTATGGTTCCCCCAACAAGCGCGACACCCACGGCGTTCACGGGGCGGCGTTAGGTTCGTCCGAAGTCCAAGCGACTCGCGATTTCTTGGGATGGGAACACGAACCGTTTGTCATTCCTAAAGACGCCCTCGATCATTACCGCAAAGCGGTAGAACGCGGCGCTCAACTCGAAGAAGAGTGGAACAAAACCTTTGTCACCTACGAAGCTGAGTATGGCGACGAAGCCGCAGAACTCAAGCGCTGGATGAGCGGCGAGTTAGCCGAAGGTTGGGCAAAAGCACTGCCTTCCTACACCCCGGAAGAAAAAGGCGATGCCACCCGCAACCACTCCGGTAAGTGCTTAAATGCCCTAGCTGGCGTAATTCCTGAGCTAATTGGCGGTTCGGCAGACTTGGCTCCCTCCAACATGACGTTGTTGAAATCGTCAGGCGACTTCCAAAAAGGTCACTACGAAAACCGCAACCTGCGCTTTGGCGTGCGCGAGCATGGCATGGGGGCGATCGCTAACGGTATGGCCCTGCATGGCGGCGTCATTCCCTACTGCGCCACCTTCCTCGTCTTTGCGGACTATATGCGGGCAGCGATTCGCCTGTCTGCCTTATCAGAAGCGGGCGTTATTTACGTGATGACGCACGATTCAGTTGCTCTCGGTGAAGATGGCCCCACCCACCAACCGGTTGAAACGATCGCCTCTTTACGGGCCATTCCGAACCTGCTGGTGATTCGTCCGGCGGATGGGAATGAAACCTCCGGCGCTTACAAAATTGCCATTGAAAATCGCCATCGTCCGACCCTGTTGGCCCTGTCGCGTCAAAGCTTGCCCAACTTAGCCGGAAGCACGATTGATAACGTGGCAAAAGGCGCTTACATCCTCTCGGATAGCGATGGCACCCCCGACCTGATTTTGATCGGGACGGGTGGAGAAACGCAACTGTGCGTCCAAGCAGCCGAGCAACTCCGCAACGAAGGCCGTAAGGTGCGCGTGGTTTCCATGCCCTGTTGGGAACTGTTTGAAGAGCAAGAGGCTAGCTATCGCGAGTCTGTCCTGCCGAAAGCAGTGACTAAACGCCTAGTCGTGGAAGCGGCTTCTAGCTTTGGCTGGTGCCGTTATATGGGTAGCGAAGGCGACATGATTAGCATTGAACGCTTTGGCGCATCTGCACCCGGCCCGGTTGTCCTTGAGAAATTTGGCTACACCGTGGATAACGTGGTTGCTAGAGCCAAGACTGTACTGGGTTAAGCCCCAATTGTCTGTAAAATAGGATGCAAAAGCTCTCTAACCCTAGAGGGCTTTTTTTGTCGGGCGGCTTTAAGGGGTGGAAAGCCTAGTCTCCGGTTGTCCGCCTTCTTCTACCTTTGACAATCTGTGGTATAAATCTTGGCAAGGGGTTGCCGATGCCTGTAACAATTGACATGAACCCCCTGAAGTGGCTGGTTGAT
The DNA here is from genome assembly GCF_001746915.1 of Desertifilum tharense IPPAS B-1220. Lineage (NCBI taxonomy): Bacteria > Bacillati > Cyanobacteriota > Cyanophyceae > Desertifilales > Desertifilaceae > Desertifilum > Desertifilum tharense. Next base: position 32,141 of record NZ_MJGC01000121.1, on the reverse strand, counting down.
GGTCAAGATTTTGCTCGTCGAAGATAATGAGATGAACCGAGATATGCTATCGCGTCGATTGGCGCGTAAAGGCTTTGAGGTGATTCTCGCCCTTGATGGTCAGCAGGGTGTAGAGGCTGCAAGAAACCAGTTTCCGGATGTCATTTTGATGGATATGGGTTTACCCATTATGGATGGATGGCAAGCCACTGCAATTTTGAAAGCAGAACCTCAAACTCGCTCGATTCCGATTATTGCACTGACCGCCCATGCGATTGCAGGCGATCGCGAAAAATGTCTAGCTGCGGGTTGCGATGATTACGATACAAAACCGATTGACTGGGGACGTTTGCTGGCAAAAATTGAACGATTGCTACAACGTACCTCCATTGGGCCGGAGGAATCCTGCTAGGTTGCGGTAGCCCCTTTAAGATAAAGAAGAACAGAGCAGTGCTTGCAGTCGCGATCCCGGATTGAATAGGGTCAGTTGGTGCAACCCCACAGGGCAAAAAACAACGTGAGATGGAAATTTGATTTGGCGATGGAGTCTTATTCATGACCAACGAGCGCGGACATGTGCTAGTGGTTGACGATGTGGAAACCAACCGGGAACTTTTGGCGCGGCGGCTGCGGCGTCAGGGCCATACTGTCACCATCGCGGAAAATGGGATTCAAGCGTTGGAGTTATTGCGATCGCAACCGTTCGATCTGGTACTGCTGGATATTATGATGCCCCAGATGGATGGGTTTGAGGTGTTGGAGCAGTTAAAGGCGGATTCGGAGTTACGCTATCTCCCGGTGGTGATGATTTCGGCGCTTGACGATCTCGATAGCGTGGTGCGCTGTATTGAGTTGGGTGCGGAGGATTATTTGTTTAAGCCGTTTAACCCGATTTTGCTACAAGCACGGATTCGCGCCTGTTTGGAAAAGAAGCGCCTGCGCGACCAAGAGCAAGCTTATCTCGAAAAGTTGCAAGCCGAGCAGGAAAAGTCGGAAAAGCTGTTATTGAATATTTTGCCGCAAGCGATCGCCGACCGCCTGAAGCAAGGGAAGAGTACGATTGCAGATAGTTTTGCGGATGTGACGGTTTTATTTGCCGATATTGTGGGGTTTACCAAGTTAGCGGCGCAACTCGATCCGACGGAGTTGATTAATTTACTTAATGATGTGTTTTCGGTGTTTGATAATTTGGCCGATTTGCACGGTTTGGAGAAGATTAAGACGATTGGCGATGCTTATATGGTTGTTGGAGGATTACCGACTCCCAAGGCTAATCATGCAGAAGCGATCGCAGAAATGGCATTAGATATGCAAGATGCAGTAAGCAACGTGAAAACGAAGACAGGAGAGGCGTTTAGCATCCGGATTGGCATTCATACCGGCCCCGTGGTGGCGGGGGTGATTGGTCAGAAAAAGTTTACTTATGACCTCTGGGGCGATACGGTTAATATTGCCAGTCGCATGGAATCTCATGGGGTTGCTGGCGCAATTCAACTCACGACGACCACGTTCGAGCTTTTGCGCGATCGCTATCTCTTCCAAAAACGCGGCACAATCTTTGTCAAAGATAAGGGAGAAATGACCACTTATCTATTATTAGGGAAAAAAGCAGAAGATTAGTAAATCCAGTCAGAAGAACCACTGAGGAATATTTGCAAGATTTTTCTGCTTACCAACTTAGCACCAATCCCTGGGCAAAGGCTGCAACAGCAAGTAACGCGATCGACGGAATTTGACCGGAGTAAACTATGGTTCAATTCTTACGAAACCCAATAACTTTTAATGATTTTATTCAGTGGAAACCCGATAACCATCGTTATGAATTACATGATGGGGCTATTGTTGAAATGCCGCAACCAACAGGAGAACATGAAGATATTGTCGGATTTTTAGCCGAACAACTAACTTTAGAATATGTTCGCCTCCGTCTTCCTTATTCCATCCCGAAAACAGCTTTAGTTAAATCAGTCTCAAGTGAATCAGCTTATTCCCCAGATATCTTACTACTAAATCGTCCTAACTTAATAAACGAGCCTTTTTGGAAAAAAGAATCTACTGTAACTTTAGGATCTTCTATTCCTCTAGCAATCGAAGTAGTTAGCACAAATTGGCGCGATGATTACTACAAAAAATATGGAGAGTATGAAGAAATAGGAATTTCTGAGTATTGGATTGTAGATTATCTAGCTTTAGGCGCTCGTAAACTTATTGGTAGTCCTAAAAGACCAACAATTTCTGTTTATTTCTTAATAGATGGAGAGTACCAAGTTAGTCAATTTAGAGAGAGCGATCGCATTCAATCGTTAGCTTTTCCAGAACTAAACTTATCTGTCGAGCAAATATTTAACTCTGTAGTTAGTTAAAAAAGTTGGCTTTTCAATAAGGAAAAACTTGCAATTCAGTAGAACCAAAGAATCAAGGGAAGTCTCTTATCAGAGTTTATTCCTATAATTAGGATTTTAAGAACTCTATTTATTATTCCCTTAGCCAGACGAAAAGCTAAATATTAGACTCTAAAATAATTCTATCAACTGTTAGCTGCAACTCTGGGAAGATACTCGAAACAAGAGTTTGATTCCCTGTAAACTCAGTGCTTTCATAAAGTTCTTCCACGAGGGTGAAAATTGTTACCTTGGAAGCAAGAGGATCGACGACCCAATATTCGGGAATGCTAAGAACATTGTATTCAACCCGTTTAGCGCGGTAATCTGTCGTTTTTGTCGATTCGCTGACTACTTCTATGACTAAGATAGGAGGGGACTCGTTAAGTTCAATGACGGCTTCGCGCTTCCTTAAGTCGCGCCACTGCGAAGCCGGAATCACCGTTAAATCGGGAATGCGGGAAGTTTCCCATTGTCCAGCGCGGGGAGAACGGATACCAATGGCTACGGGTCTAACAATCCAATCGCGCCCGGTACGTCCAATTTCAGTATCAATTTGCCGATAGAGAAAGTCAATAATTTCTCCATGTTGACCAGTCCCTAAACCCATAGCCACTAATTCCCCATTGACCAATTCATAGCGCCTGTCTGTCCCATCGGAGTAGGTCAGGTACTGTTGAAAAGTCAGTTTTTGTGTTGTTAAAGTCACGCGGTTCAGTGGGGTAGGCTGTTATTTAACTTTAGCAGAAGCTCATCTTAATCTTTTAGCGGATCGGGTTCTGGAAGAAAGGATGAATTCAGTGCTTGTTCTAGCGTGTAGGGACATTCTTCAGGAAAAATTTGTTCGCCTAACTGGGTTTCTCGGATGGCTAGAGCAAAACCAAGTTCATAAGCGACTAGAAACACCTCATCTAGATAGGATTTTAAGCTAGGACTGTCCTGTAAGAGTAGCTGAATTTGAATCCGCTGTTCTCGAATGGTACTCAACCAGCTATTGGTACGTTTTTCAGCTTGAAATTGCCACTTGAGGAGATGTCCTAATAGAATTCCCAAGCGGTTTCTGAGTTCTTGGCGTTCTTTTCTTCCCAAAGCCGCAATTTCTTCAATCAGGTTCGGCGCGTCGAGTTGTTCCCATTGCTGAGTTTTGAGTAGCTTAACTTGTGCTTGCGTCCAGCTATAGAAATCAGTTTCGTATAAGTCTGGGGAGTGCATAGAGGATGGAGTTTAAACTCAGGTGGACTCTAATAAACCGGGTGGGGGGTTGACTTCTACTCGACGGTTGGGGATATCGACGATGGGGACAATTTCTTTGACGAAGGGGATGAGAACGGTGGTTTGGGGTTTGGGAGGTTTGGAACGTTTTTGTCTTTTTTCTGGGGTTGGCGGTGGTTCAGGTTCTGGGGAAGCGGCGATGAGGGGTTTGTCGAGTTGAACTTCAAGTAAGTCGTTACCTGCCGGGATGATGTTGGCGATGGTGCCGAGGCGATCGCCACTGGGTTGATGATAGACTTCTAAACCAAGGAGATCGACAACGTGATATTCGTCTTCTGCTAGCTGAGGGCGATCGCTATCAGGTACCAATAATCTAGCACCCCGCAGCGCCTCGGCTTCGTCGCGGTCTTCCACCCCTTCTAAAACAATCGCATAAATCCCTTTCCCCGGTATCATCCGGCCTTCTAGTAATTCTACAGGTTCCGGTTCAGCCTCAGCCGAACGCTGCAACCAACGCGTTCCCGGTTCCAAAAAGCGTTCGGGAAAGTCCGAACTCGGATAAACGCGCAATTCGCCGTCTAATCCTTGTGCTGCAACAATCGTACCAATTTCGAGCCAATCGTCAGAGTTCATTTTCTTAGTGCTGAGTAGAAAGTGCTGAGTGCTGAGTGGGGAAGAGGGTGGGGAGGTGGGGAGGTGGGGAGGTGGGGGGATGGGAGGAATAGAGTGCTAAGTTGAAAGAGCTATTGTGCTAAATTCTGTTTAGCCGTGTTCTCTGGCTAGCTTCCGTGCAACCGCGTGCTGGGTGGGGAAGGAGTGCAAAGTACCGAGTACCGTAGCTTGCACACCAAGTAGCGGTGTTCCGAGTGGGAAGAGGGTGCTGAGTTGACAGTTATCAAGTCTTCCTATCTTTTCTTCTTCCCTAACCCCCAACTCCCAATTCCCAACTCCCTTCTTCTTCCCCCCATCCTCCTAGCACGCCACAGGGGAGGCTTGATAGACTTGTTGAACGACTTCGGCGAGGCGTTGCATGGCGGTTTCGAGTTCGGTGTCGGAGGCGGTGAGGCTGATGCGGAAACATTGTTGGGTGTGTTGCCAATTGTCTCGCAAGCCGGGGAAGAATGAGTTTCCGGGAACGAGGATAACGCCGACTTGTTTGAGTTTTTGATAGAATTCCCAATCGCTCATCGGCAGTTCATTTAACCATAACCAGGCAAAGATTGCGCCTTCCCCGCGATGGAGGAACCAAGGAACATCGTTAGGCATTGCCCGATCGAGGGTGGCTTCGAGGATGGCGAGCTTATTCTGATAATAGGGGCGAATGACTTCTAAGGAGAGTTGTCCCAGTTGACCGGAACGAATGGCTCTAGCTGCGATCGCTTGTCCGTAACGGGACGAATGCAAGCAGAGGTTCGTTAAGAATGACTCTAGCACTTGAATCAGCCGTTCGTGTCCGATCGCAATGCCAACCCGTTCGCCCGGTAAGCCCGATTTAGATAAACTCGTGCAATGTAGGACGTTTTCCCCAAATACCAGGGACATATCGGTAAAGTTTAGGCAGGGGTAGGGGGGTGCGTAGGCGGAGTCTATTAAGACGGGGACATCGTGGCTAGCGGCGATATCTACGAGTTGGCGGACTTCTGTGTCGGTGAGGACGTTTCCGGTGGGGTTGCAGGGCCGAGAAAAGAGGACAAAGCCTGTATTGGGGTCGATTTGTAACTGCTCGAAGTCTGGGCGATATTTGAAACGATGCGCGGCGGTGTCAATTTCTAAGGTGGGCTTGTATGCATACAACGCCTCTGGTGTCAAGCACATCCCACCATATCCCGTGTAATCTGGGCTGAGGGGTAAGACGATGCGTTTGAGTTGTCCTTGGGCATTGTATCCCCCAAAGGCATTAGCGGCGAGGAAATAGAGAGACTGGCTTCCCCCGGTGATGAGGACATTGCGATCGCTAATTTGCAACCCGTAGCGCCGATTAAAATCTTCAACCACGGCTTCAATTAACGGCCCGTAGCCTTGCGCCGAACCGTAGCGACACACTACTTCCCCATACTCTGGGCCGGAAAGCAAATCAAGGGTACATTCGCGCCACAGTTGCTCCACTTCCGGTAAAATCACGGGATTTCCGGCACTGAGGTTAATAAATTCTCGTCCCTTGCCTGCTCGCAGGGTTTCTTGGATATCTTTCATGATGGCTCGCACGCCGGTTAAGTGATTCATGCGATCGCCAAATTGAGTCAGAGCAGGTTCCATAGGTCAGTTTACAGTTCGGGGTTTTGTCAGTATGCCAAATTTTCGGGGCGATCGCATGAGTCAGATCGAAAGATTATTTTTAGGTTTCTGTCACTTGTAAAAAGTCACCTTTTCTTGTAAAGCAGAGTTCTACCATTGACCTTTGATTAAGAATTTCTAAAATTTTCGCGAAATCAATTAACAATTTTTGTGACAGAAATCTCACCCAAAAATGCTTAAATACTTCGATAAATTTATCGTCAGTCGATCCCCAGGTTACAAAATATCAAAGGATGCAAAGATAGAATAACTTTCTCGCTGATTCCACAAGGGGAGAAATTGGGATTCTATCGAACGCAGTATTCTACGGGAAAGGGAAGAAACCAACCCAGAGACAACAAACATCAATTGCACCTACTGCATTTCAAGTGGAGTGCATCTGAACTGAACCCAAAACGAGCCTAGAGTAATATGACCACTCTCTCTTCAGCAACCCCAAGCCGCAAATTAAGCGATCGCCTTCCGCATCCCCTTAAACGTTTAGCCGACATCGCCTATAACTACTGGTGGAGTTGGGGCAGCGATCGCCTCTCCCTGTTTCAAAGCATCAACCCCGAAAAATGGCAGCAGTGCGGGCATAACGCCGTTGTCATGCTAGAAACCGCATCCCCCGTCCGTTTGAGCGAACTCGCCTGCGATCCGGCCTACGTGCGCCGCGTGAAAGCGATCGTCGAACAGTTCGACCACTACATGAACCAAACCGACGTTTGGGCGAGCCGAGTTGCACCCCAAATCCAAGCCGATAGCCCCATTGCTTACTTCTGCGCTGAATTTGGCATTCACGAATCTTTGCCCATCTACTCCGGGGGTCTGGGCATTCTCGCGGGCGATCACCTCAAATCCGCCTCCGACCTCGGCGTTCCAATGGTTGCCGTTGGCTTAATGTACCGCCAAGGCTACTTCCGCCAGCGCATCAACCGCAATGGCTGGCAAGAAGACTACTACATCGACAATCACTTCGAGCAGATGCCCCTGGAATTGATGTGCAACTCCCTAGGGGAACCGATCGCCATCGAACTAGAAATTCGCCAGCGTCGCGTCAAAGTCCAAATCTGGAAAGCCGCAGTCGGACGAGTCAACCTCTACCTCCTCGATACCGATCGCGAAGATAATGACCCCATCGACCGCTGGCTCACCGGACACCTCTACGGAGGCAACCAAGAAACCCGGATTGCCCAAGAAGTTGTTTTAGGGATTGGAGGCGTTCGCGCCTTAGCCGCTTTGGGGATTACCCCCTCCATTCACCACCTCAACGAAGGTCACGCCGCTTTCTGCACCCTGGAGATCGCCCAGCAGAGAATGGCAGCAACCGGAAAGTCCTTCTACGACATTGAAGCCGAGGTTCGCAACTCCTGCGTCTTTACGACCCATACCCCCGTTCCGGCCGGTCATGATGTCTTCTCCGCAGACTTAATAGATTCCTATTTCGCGCACTACTGGCCGCAGTTAAAACTCTCTCGCGAGCAATTTTTAGCCCTGGGGGCGCGGCGCTTGGGCGACCCGTGGGAACCCTTTGGCATGACAGTTTTAGCTTTGCGGATGTGTCGTTCTGCGAACGGCGTTAGCGCCCTCCACGGTCAAGTTTCTCGGCAGATGTGGAAAATTCTCTACCCGGAACGCCCGGAAGACCAAGTTCCCATTACCCATATTACCAATGGCGTTCACGCTCGGACTTGGACGGCTCCTTTAATGAGCGATTTGTACGGGCAGTATTTTGGCGAAGACTGGTCTACCCGCATGGCCGATCCGCAAACTTGGGCAAAGGTGGATGAGATTCCCGATGCTGTGCTGTGGGAGTGCCATCAATCCTTGAAAGAGGCCTTGATTACGCACACGCGATCGCGCGCTAAACTCGCCCGCCAAAATCGCGGCGAAGATACCTATTGGGTGAAAGTGACCGATTCGTTACTCGATCCGGAGGTGCTGACGATTGGTTTTGCCCGTCGCTTTAGTCGCTACAAACGGGGCGATTTGCTGATGCATAATGTGGAACGGGCGCTCAAGATTTTTGGCAATGCTGAAAAACCCGTGCAGATTATCTTTGCTGGAAAAGCACACCCCGCCGATGAGGAAGGGAAGCGGATCATTCAAAAGCTGATGGAATGGTGTCGCCGTCCGGAGGTGCAAAGCCGCGTGGCGATTATTGAAGATTACGATATCTACACGGCTCAAAAGCTGGTGCAAGGGGTGGATGTTTGGTTAAATAATCCCCGGCGTCCGTTGGAAGCTTCGGGAACAAGCGGGCAAAAGGTTTGCTTTAATGGTGGAATTAATTGCTCGGTTCTCGATGGCTGGTGGTGCGAAGGCTACCAAGCGGATGCTAACGGTAAGGGCGTTAATGGCTGGGCAATTGGCGAAGATGCCCATACCAGCGACCAAGAGTTGCAAGACCGGATTGATGCGGAGTCTTTGTATCAGTTATTAGAAGAGGAAATTGTGCCGCTGTACTACGAACGCGATGAGCAAGGTTTGCCTGCTCGCTGGATTCAAATGATGAAGGCATCAATTAAGACCAATGCTCCGGCGTTTAATACGGATCGTATGGTTGGGGATTATGTCACGCAGATTTATGCGCCGGGTAATCCTACGACTCATGCACCCGTTTATGCGATCGCAACTGTGTAAGTTCTGCTAAATCTCAATAGAGTGTAAGGTCGCATGACTTTGCACTCTTTTTTGGGTTAATGGCGGCGGAAAATGGGGAGTTCAATGACAAATTCTGAACCGATTCCGGGTTCTGAGTTACAACTGAGTTGACCGCGATGGTGGTTGACGATGATTTGGTAGGAAATGGATAGACCTAAACCTGTGCCTTTACCGACGGGTTTGGTGGTAAAGAAGGGGTCAAACAGTCGGTTAATGGCACTTCGATCCATGCCAATCCCATTATCGCGGATGGCGATCGCCACTTTGGAATGTCGAGTTAAGACTTGCGTGTTAATCCAAATGGTGGGTAAGGGTTCGCTCGGAGAAAGACAGGAAAAATCAAATTTCTCCTCAAGCGCATCTATAGCATTGCACAACAAATTCATAAAAACTTGGTTCAACTGACCGGGAAAGCATTCAACCGAGGGCAGTTGGCTATAATTCTGAATGACTTGAATGCCGGGATGATTGTCTTTGCGTTTTAAGCGATGCTGTAAAATTAGCAGCGTATTATCAAGTCCTTCATGTAAGTCGGAGGATTTTAGCCCATCTTCATCTAGGCGCGAAAAGTTTCTCAAGCTGAGGACAATTTGTCGAATCCGTTCTGCACCCACTCGCATCGATTCAATTAAGTTGGGGAAGTCGGAAAGAATAAATTCAATATCAATATCCTGCGCTAGGTTATGAATTTCGGCGGCGGGTTCGGGATAATGGCGTTCGTAAAGTTTCAGCAGGGTTAAAATTTCCCTGGCGTAGGTGTTGGCATAGTTGAGATTTCCATAAATGAAGTTAATTGGGTTATTAATTTCATGGGCAATTCCTGCCACAAGCTGACCGAGAGAGGACATTTTTTCATGTTGCACCAGTTGAGTTTGGGTGGTTTGTAGTTGATGCAGGGTAATTTCTAGTTGTTGAGCTTGCTCTCTCAGTTTGGTTTCGTTTTGCTTGCGCGCTTCTTCAATGGCTTGGCGTTCGGTAATATCTCGGACAATAATAATGGCTTCGTTCTCCCCACTTTTAACAATGCGCGCTTCATACATGCGGGGGGTTTGATTGAGAGGTAGGGAAAATTCAAAAACTTGGATTGTATTGGTTTCTAAAGCTTTTTGCAGGCGATCTAATGTGGTTTTGGCAACGGCTTCGGGTAGGGTGTCGCGAAGATTTTTACCGATGACTTCGCGAATAGGTAATAAGAGTTGATCGGGGTTGGCGGCTGAAACATCCAGGTAATCTCCCTGTTGGTTGAGGCGAAATAGCAGGTCGGGAATTACTTGTAAAAAGGCTTGGTTGCGAATTTCACTTTGACGCAGAGCGGCTTCTGTTTTTTTATATTTAGTAATATCAACAAAGTAAACGGCTAGTCCGTCTTCGGTGGGGAAAGCCCGAACTTCAACCCATAAACCGAGGTGAGGGTAATAGGATTCAAAATGAACGGGGGTATTTTGCTCGACGGCTTGACGGTATTCGCGTTCAAAGTGCGAACCGACTAATTCTGGAAATTCGTCCCAAATAATTTGACCGATTAAATCTTGACGACTTTTTAATAAGATGCGTTCTGCGCGATGATTGACATAGATAAAACGCCACTGACCATCGAGGGCAAAAAAGCCATCGGTGATGCTTTCTAGGATGTGAAAGAATTGCTGGTTTTGGGGGATGTTTTTACGGCGATCGCTCTTTTGTTCTTGTTCTTCTTTTTTGCGGAGATATTGAGCGGTACTCACCACTTTTGGTTTGCCAGATGAATTGGTTTCAGGGGTCAGCATGGGAGTGTTTCCAAGGCATGAATTGAACGAAGAAAAAAGACGACAGATGTTTTGGCAATGGATGCAACCCCTTAAAATACCCAAAACAGGTGAGGAAAGTGTCGGCGATTGAAGCTTGAATGTAAACTTTAGTAAAATAAAATGGACTTATTCTAACAAATCTATCACTTTATGCAATTAGTATAAAGAAACATCATAACCCAACAATCTGCAAAAAGACAGAGATGGCGAGATCCCGCCTGTCGAAAGGGTTGGCTTGAGTCTTTGGGGATCTGTTTCTGCTGGGGGCTAGCTTTTTAGCTAAAAGTGGTTGCTTTAAGAAAGATAGGAAATCCTGATAGGGATCGCTGAAAACGAATTGAGAAAGACTTACAGCGGCTCCCGCTGTTGTGAGGTACAATGGAAACTACTGTCCTAAAAGCCAATGAAATCATATTCTCTAGATTTTCGACAAAAAATTGTCAGAGCGCATTTGGTAGAACAAATGTCAATTCGACAAGTAGCTGCCCGGTTTATGGTTAGTAAAAGTCTAGTGCAAAAGCTGGTCAAGCAACAAAAAACCGAAGGAAACGTTCAACCGAAGCCCAGGGGAAAACCTCAGTTTAGTCATCTCACCAATTCCCTACCAGAAGTCAAAGCACTCGTAGCAGAGTATCCTGATGCTACCTTAGCCGAGTTGTGTGAATTATTTGCTAATCGCACTGGAAATTGGGTGAGCCGAACAGCCATGTGTCGCTGTTTACAGAAATTAAAACTCAATCGAAAAAAAAACTTGGTATAGCAGCCAAGCCGCGACTGAAAGAGTCCAAAAGCTCCGAGTGGAGTATTGGGAAAAAATTAAACAGATTCAGCCGGAAAACCTGGTATTTTTAGATGAAACTGGCGTTTTCCTGGGGTTGAGTAGAACCCATGCCCGTTCGCAGCCGGGGACAAAAGTTGTCAAGCTCAAGCCTTTTTATCGTTCGCCAAAAGTCACAGTCATTGGCGCAATTAGTATTAACAACGTGGTGGCATTGATGACCATGAACGACTCAATGGATAGCCGTGCATTTGCTGTATTTATTGAGAAGTGTTTGTGTCCTCAATTGTGGCCAGGCGCTGTTGTTGTCATGGATAATTTACCAGCCCATAAACTGAATTCAATTATTCCAATGATTGAAAAAGTCGGCGCAAGTGTGATTTCTTTATCTCCTTACTCTCCGGATTTCAATCCGATAGAAATGTGGTGGTCACAACTCAAATCGTTTTTGCGGATGTTTGCTCCAACTACGCCTGAGCGGGTTGATAAAATTATTTCTGTTGCCCTTGAGCTAATCAATCCTCAGCACTTAAGAAATTGGTTTGCTCATTGTTGCTACTGTACCTCATAACAGCGAAAATTGCTGTAACTTAAACTTTTCAATGAAATCAGAAATCAAAAATCAAGCGCCTAAAGGGGCGCTCGATTGACCGGGACTGAAACGATTAGAAACAGATTCCCAACAAGGGGATTCTAACTCGATTCTTTGCCCTCAAAGGGGCATTAAAACGAATAAACGCGTCCGGTCTCATCAATATAAACGGCCCGGTCTAACGGCTGCGGGCCTCCTCCAGGGATGACGCGCACTTGCAGGACATTGTTATCGGTGACGTTATACTCGTAGCGCAGGGCATAGGTTCCCCGTTGAGCATTAATCGCAATGGTTGCAGTATTGCCAGGACGGTTGCTGAGATTAACGCCAACATCCACCGATGCATTTGAGCCTAATGTATAAACATCTACTCCGCTCAGACCATATTCTAGGGGGATTCCAGTTTGATTGAGAATGCGGACCGTAATCGGTCTGTTTAAGCTAACCTGGGCTTCGGGTTGCCAATATCCGGGGACATAACTGCCTGTCGGACTCGGCTGGGCGAGTACGCTAACTGGCGTTCCTACTCCTAAAACGGCCAAAAGCGTTGCGGTGGTAAAAGCGGTGAATTTCATTGTTCAGCCAACAAACTGAGTGTAGGAAAGATTACTACTACTCTAATTGTTTCTTTCCGCCTCATTCGGCTTTATTTGATAAAGTTTTACGTTCTGAGGAAGTCTCGCTACTCGGCAAGTTGACTAAATTTAATGTCTGTTGAGGGGGGGAAGTGCGATACCCTAGTCTTTTTACGCACGCCTGAATGTTGCGGGTATCGCAGATGACAAATTAGTCGGATTGAAAGCACACCTGAAAATCATCTAAGCTAAACTGACCATCAAACGCATAGAAGGTAATGCGGTGGATATTGGGGGATTGCAAGCACAGTTGCGTATTCGGTTCAATGGTCGATCCCGATCCGGCTAAGTTGGATTCTGGGATTTCAACTTTACCTAATAAACGGTCTTGGCGATCGTAGGCGGACAGGACGGTTTGACGCGAACTGGTGACAAAGCAGCTTACCCGGCAAACGGGTTGCTTAAAGGTGGCTTCCATCCAGCCGTTGCGGGGACCTCCCATTAAGACGATACTCCCAGAATGGGGGGGAAAGGCGGGGTTAGAGGGCTGAAGCGCGATCGCATTGGTAAAGATGACGCCTCTTTCCTCAAACTGATGAGCAACGACCTCAAAACATTTAAGGTTTTCTAAATCCAACTTAACGCACTGGGGTTGCACAGAGCTGTTTGACCCCTTGTGCGCGTTGGAGGGCGCATTCAGGGGGGTGGAAACCCAGGTCTCTAATGGGCGATCGCTGCCATACTCTAAGCTAAGTTTTTCAATCATAGGTTCCTCTAGGCACATTTCCAAACTACTGCGATCGTTCAGCGTGCTTTCCTCCTTATCCGGTTTGGGGTGAGTGGTTAAGTGGCTGAAAACCACCTAAAAAGGGTTTGGTGGGCGTTCTTTCGACCCGTGAGGGGTCTGACCCCCCACGATAGGATTATCTCTGATTTCTGGAAATTTGACAGGTCTGCGGCAAAACCCCCCTCAGTTCCTTGAAAAAGCCTAAAGCCCTCCTATCCCTGTGGAGAAAGGAGGGGGTTCCTGAGCTTCTAACTTCTGACAGATGACGCTGGGTCAAGTTCCTAGGACATTAAGTTAGGGGATAATCAGCAGAGGGAAAGGCGATAGTGGCGGCTCAACGTTGGATCGTTCCTTTCACTTTTTTAGTTTTGCCCTCCCGCTCAGTCTGTAAATTCACCCTGAATCAGCCTCCTGTAATGGAGCCTAGCGCGTTTAGATTGTCCTGATTAAGTTGTTTTGATTAAATCTAGCTCAAAATTTATTAAAGCTTTATAATCCCCAATGTTTTCACCTCCTGGCTTTGCTCAACACTCCGTTGTTACGTCCCTCGGTACGATGATTTACTATACCGCCGAGCGCGAACCGTGGAAAGTTTTAGAAAAGGCAGATTCTCCGCTAATCTTTTTTCATGGATTTGGTGGCGGTTCTTCGTCCTATGAGTGGTCGAAGGTTTATCCGGCGTTTGCTTCAGAATACCGAGTGCTTGCCCCCGATCTGTTAGGTTGGGGTTATTCGGATCATCCCGAACGCGATTATAAAATTGATGATTACTTGACGACGCTGCAAGAGTTTATTGAGAAAACAAGCGAGCAACCTGTTATTGCGATCGCCTCTTCTTTAACGGCTGCTTTTATGGTTCGCGTGGCGATTAGAAAACCCGATTTATTTAAAGGGTTAATCTTAGCCACGCCTTCCGGTTTGGCTGATTTTGGCGAAGATACAACCCGCAGTTTCTTCACGCAAATTGTCAAAACACCCATCGTCGATCGCCTGGTTTATAATGTGGGAATTGCCACAACCGCAGGCGTTCAAGGGTTTTTAGAAAATGCTCAATTTGCTCAATCGAGCCGCATTTTCTCGGAAATTGTAGATGCTTATGTCGAATCTGCTCAACAGCCGAATGCAGAGTATGCAGCGTTATCGTTTGTGCGCGGCGATTTGAGCTTTGATTTGTCTAATTATATTCAACAGCTTACCGTACCTACAGCAATCTTTTGGGGGACTCAAACTCAATTTACTCCCGCCGATGTGGGTAAGCGGCTGGCGGCGTTAAATTCCCTCGCCATCAAAGAGTTTCAGTTAATTGAGGATGTGGGGTTAACCCCTCAACTCGAACTTCCGGCGGTGACAATTGGCGTGATTCGCCGCTGGCTGCGATCGCTCTTTTAAGGCTATAATTTTCTCAAAAAGACGGAATGCTCAGTCCCTTAATCCTCAACTTAGACGCTGTTTCCTTGACAGATGAGCAATTTTATGCTGTTTGCCAAAGCAATCGCGAGTTAAAATTTGAGCGCAATCCTCAAGGACAATTGATTATTATGTCACCCGTAGGTGGTGAAAGCGGCAACCGAGAAGCAGATTTAATCATCGATTTAGGCCTTTGGAATCGGCAAACGGGCCTCGGTTATGTTTTCAGTTCCTCTACAATATTTAAATTGCCTAACGGGTCTGACCGTTCCCCCGATGTCGCCTGGATTCGCCGGGAACGCTGGGAAGCCTTAACTGCGGAACAACGGTGCAAATTTCCGCCCATCGCCCCTGATTTTGTCATAGAATTGCGATCGGCGACTGATGCTCTAGAAATGTTACACGCTAAGATGCAAGAGTATCTTGAGGCGGGCGTGCAACTGGCCTGGTTAATTAACCCTCAACAACAGGCGGTGGAAATTTATCGCCCCTCCCAAGCCGTAGAAGTGCGACAACTTCCCACCGAATTATCGGGCGAAGCGGTTTTACCCGGCTTCACCCTGAGTTTGCCCCTATATTAGTAGCTTTCCGAATGTTGGGGAATGGGGGCGCGACCAAACGAAAACGTGAGTTGCTTGAGGCGTTGGGATAACTCTTGGGTTAGCGTACCCGACTGATAGCGCCAAGCCCAATTTCCTTCCGCTTTACTGGGGAAATTCATCCTTGCATCTGTCCCTAAACCGAGTAAGTCTTGAACGGGGATAATCGCAATATTAGCAATTGAAGACATGGCGAGGCGAATTAAATCCCACTGAATGCCATCTGGACTAAAATGTCCCAGATAGGTCTGAACTTTATCGCGTTCGTAGTCGGAAAGCTGGTTAAACCAACCCACGGTTGTATCGTTGTCGTGGGTTCCGGTATAAACAACGCAGTTTCGGGGATAATTAAAGGGTAGAAAGGGATTGCCCGGATCGTCACCAAAGGCAAATTGTAAGACCTTCATCCCTGGAAACTCGAATTGGTCGCGCAAGGCTTCCACTTCTGGGGTAATGACGCCTAAGTCTTCGGCGAGTACGGGGAGTTTCCCTAACTTGTCATTTAAGGTTTTGAAAAACTCTTCTCCTGGCGCTTCCACCCACTCACCATTCATCGCGGTTTCTTCCCCTTGGGGAACCACCCAATAAGCTTGGAAGCCTCGGAAATGGTCGATACGAATCAAGTCCACGTAGTCTAACATGGCTTGGAAGCGTTCAATCCACCATTGAAAATGGGTTTGTTGCAGGTGTTCCCAGTTATAGACAGGGTTGCCCCACAGTTGTCCGGTGGCGCTAAAGTAGTCTGGGGGAACGCCCGCCATTAATGCGGCTGCGCCTGTTTCTTCATCTAAAGCAAAGGCTTCTGGGTGCGCCCAAACATCGGCGCTATCATGGGCAACATAGATGGGAATATCGCCGATGATTTGAATTCCCCGCAGGTTGGCGTAGCGTCGCAGTTCAGTCCATTGGCGGAAAAATTCAAATTGGGTGTATTTGTAATAGTAAACTGCGTCGCTGAGTTGCGATCGCCATTTCTCGATAGCCTCTGGTTTGTGTTTGGCGATATCGGCTTCCCAGGTATTCCACGATGCTCCCTCATGGGCTTCTTTGAGCGCCATAAATAGGGCATAATCATCTAGCCAGTAAGCTTTGGTTTCGCAGAAACCATCAAATTCGCGTTGTTGCAGTTCTGAAGCGTTGGCTTTGAAGTTCTCGCAGGCTTTCTTGAGTAGCGGGATTTTGACTTCGTAGACGCGATCGTATTCTACGGTATGACTGGGGAATTCGGGCAGGTTGCCAAAGTCTCCTTCATTTAACCAGCCTTCATCAATCAACTTTTCGGGACTGATGAGTAAGGGGTTGCCAGCCAGGGCCGCGTAGGACATATAGGGAGAGTTACCATATCCTGTGGGGCCGATGGGCAAAACTTGCCAGTATTGTTGACCGCTATCTACCAAAAAGTCAATAAAGCGGAAGGACTCAAGCCCTAAGTCTCCTATCCCAAAGCGACTGGGGAAGCTAGTCGGGTGCAATAAGATACCGCTGGATCTGGAAAATGCCATAAAGTTAACAATTAAAGTTTGGACTGAAGTTAC
This sequence comes from Desertifilum tharense IPPAS B-1220, assembly GCF_001746915.1. Lineage (NCBI taxonomy): Bacteria > Bacillati > Cyanobacteriota > Cyanophyceae > Desertifilales > Desertifilaceae > Desertifilum > Desertifilum tharense. Next base: position 15,568 of record NZ_MJGC01000121.1, on the reverse strand, counting down.
GAATTTGGGGGTAGACTTCTACAGAGAATTCAGTGCGAACGTCTCGGTAGATTTCCTGAAACTAACTTCTACGGATTCTATACTGAAGTGCGATCGCATCTCTTGCACCAATCTAGAGTTAGAGAATATGGCTTATCGCAATCCTGCCCCTACGGTAGATATTATCATCGAGTTGATTGACCGCCCCGATCGTCCGATTGTTTTAATAGAACGCAAGCACGAACCTTTCGGTTGGGCGATACCTGGGGGGTTTGTGGACTACGGGGAGACGGTGGAAACTGCGGCTATCCGCGAAGCTGAGGAGGAAACGGGGCTAAAGGTGCAGTTAGTCGAACAGTTTCACCTCTATTCTGACCCCACTCGCGATCCGCGCCAGCATACCATCTCTTTAGTCTTCATTGCCACGGCGACAGGTTCCCCAGCAGCAGCCGATGATGCGAAGGATGTGGGGGTGTTTGAGTTATGGAAAATTCCCACAAATCTCTGTTTTGACCACAACCAAGTTTTACACGACTATCGACGCTATCGGGACTATGGGTTTAGACCGCTTCCCTAGGGTCAAGGGAGTGCTGAGTAGAAAGTGCTGAGTTAAAAATTGTTAGTTTAATCACCCAAGTAGCTCTCTGTCTCAGTTTCATCTTTAATAACCTTCTAAGAATTTCGCGACTTAGATGTTAAGTTGCAATCACCCGCCAGGGGTTTTAACCCCTGTCTCATAGCTCAAGTCGTCTAAAGACGACTACATAAAGATTGCAGTCCATTTTAATGGACTTTAGCTATTAGCCTGGAGTTTGAACTCCAGGCGGGTTTTTGGGTTTACAAAGAGTTAATGTATCAGTTTTTAAGCTAGCATAACTTGTCTAGACTAATTGCCTCTACAATTTGTATCATATGAAAGCAAAGGAACTTCAAGAACGTTATTTAAAGGGTGAACGTGACTTTAGAGGAATTGATTTAAGAGAACAAGACCTTAGAGGCTATGATTTGACTGGGATAAACTTATCCAAGGCTAATTTGTCAGGTGCAGATTTAACTGAAGCTAATTTAAGTCAGGCAGAATTATTCAATACTGACTTCTCCAGAGCCTGTTTAAAGGAAATAAATTTAGCTTATGCCAAGGGAGAATCAGCAATTTTTGTTTGGTCAGAGATAAGCCATGCTAATTTAGATTATGCCTGTTTTACGAAAGCCCACTTTTCCTATGCAAATCTGGAAAGCTCTACTCTAATAGGTGCAAACTTAATTGAGTCTTCCTTGATTAATACCATTTTAGATAAAGCCAATTTAAGTGGTGCTAATTTGACAAAAGCAAATTTGTGGTCTGCTCATTTTTATCAAGCGAATTTGAGTAGGGCTATTTTGACAGAAGCAAATGTCGAAGGAGCCTATTTTATAGAAGCAGATTTAGGTTGTACAAATCTTTCAAAAGTGGACTTAACGCTGGCTCATTTGACAAAAGCCAACTTAACGAAAGCCCATTTAATGAATGCTTATCTAAATAGCATGAATTTGATAGATGTCAATTTATCTCAAGCTAACTTAAGGGATGCCGATCTTAAAAATGCTAATTTACAAAATGTAATTTTAGAAAAAGCAAATTTGCAAGGAGCTAATTTGGTTCATGCGAATTTAAGTAATGTTGATTTAACAAGAGCAAATTTGACAAATGCTATAACTTATAAGGTTATTTGGGATAATGCTAACTTCAATCATACAATTATGCCAGATGGTAAAATGTATGAATCAGATGAATTAACTTCAAAATCTGATACAACAGAAAAAGCATTAGGAGATATTAACGGTATGCCCAATAAAATTGTCCAATCAGAACACGCGCCTGCACCTGTAGGCCCTTATAGTCAGGCGGTGGCGGCGACGGGGGAGATTTTGTTTGTTTCGGGACAAATTGCCATCGATCCGAGAAGTAATACAGTTGTTTACACGGATGATGTGGTTAGACAAACTGAACAGGTGATGCAGAACCTAGAGGCAATTTTGTCGGCGGCGGGTTATACCTGGCAAGATGTGGTAAAGACGACGGTTTTCTTGTCGGATATGAATAATTTTGCAGCGGTTAATCAGGTGTATGCCCGTTATTTTGATGCCGATAAAGCACCTGCTAGAGCTTGTGTAGAAGTGTCTCGTTTACCCAAGGATGTGTTAGTAGAAATTGATTGCGTTGCAGTTCTTTGATTGTACGCTCGTTGGTCGATTGATTTGCCGGAACGTTAGGGAAATTTGACGGTTTCGAGACTTGCGATCGCAGCCAGGAAAACCGCTTCCTGGCTCATCGCTTCAGTTTAGTGAATTGAAGGGTTTGTTGGCTCAAAATTGCAGAAATTTTTTGAGGTTGCCCCTAGACTTTTCGAGAAAAAACAGGTATATTTTTATCATGGGAAAATGTGCCCGCATATATATAGGGGTTTGACGCGCCTCAACAGAACCCTTGGCTTTGAATCTCCTTCCTGACAAACACTTGTATTCCCCTTGGCATCTTGGTGCAAAATCTTAAATGAACTCTCAACCCCTTCCTCAAGGTATTCCCCACTTACCTGAAACGCTTCAGTTGAGGACGTACCAAAGACAAGCGGTAGAAAGTTGGTTTGCGAGTCGGGGGAAGGGAACCCTAAAGATGGCGACGGGAAGCGGGAAGACAATCACCGCTTTAGCGATCGCATCCACGCTTTATCGTAAAATCCAATTACAAGCCCTCATCGTCATCTGTCCCTATCGGCATCTTGTGGCACAATGGGCAAGAGAATGCGATCGCTGCAACATTACCCCCATTCTCGCCTTTGAAAATGTTCGGACTTGGCAAACCCAACTCGCCAGCCAACTCTATAATGTATTAGCCGGAAACCAACCCTTTCTCGCCGTCATTACCACCAACGCTACCTTAAGAAGCGAAGGGTTTCAGTCGCAACTTCCCTACTTTCCCGAAAAAACCCTCATCATTGGCGACGAAGTGCATAACTTAGGTTCCGCCAAACTTGAAGAAAGCCTCCCGCGACACCTGGGTTTAAGACTCGGCTTATCCGCAACCCCCGAACGTTTCTTTGACGAAACCGGTACAGAAGCCGTATTAAATTACTTTGGTTCCGTCTTACAACCCGAACTTACCCTAGCCGATGCCATTCGCCAAGGGGCCTTAGTCCGCTACTTATATTATCCGATTCTTGTAAGTCTAACCGATAGCGAATCTTTAACCTATGCCAGACTCACCACCCGTATTGGTTGGGCCATTTCCGAAGGTGCTAACTTAGGAGATAACGATCCTCGGCTTACTCCATTATTAATGCAACGGGCGCGATTAGTAGGGGCGGCGCAGAATAAACTCCAAGCCTTGCGCCAAATTATGCAACCCCGCTTGCAGACTAGCCACACCTTATTTTATTGTGGCGATGGTAGCGTTGAAACCAGCCAGTCAGCCGAAAGTCAGCGTCAACTCGCAGAAACCGCGAGAATTTTAGGGAAAGACTTAGGCTATCGCGTCAATACCTATACCGCCGAAACCCCCTTGAGTGAAAGAGAAGACTTGCGGCGACAATTTGAAAGCGGCGAGTTACAAGGTTTAGTGGCGATACGCTGTTTAGATGAAGGCGTCGATATTCCTGCTATTCAAAATGCAGTTATCCTCGCCAGTAGCAGCAACCCGCGTCAGTTTATTCAACGTCGGGGAAGGATATTGCGATCGCACCCCGGCAAAGAACGCGCTACCCTATTTGATATGATAGTCCTCCCCCCACAATTGGATCGGCAAACCTGGAATGTAGAACGCAACCTCCTCCGCAAAGAGTTAAAGCGGTTTGTAGAATTCGCCGATTTAGCCGATAATGCCGGAGAAGCCAGAGTTAAACTCTTAGCACTTCAGAAACAATACGGTTTGCTAGAAGTTTAGAGGCAGTTAAAATTGACAATTGACAGCTATCAACTCTTTATTCCTTTTCCCTAATTCCATTATTCTGCATAGCGTTACTCTAAACTCCCTACTCTCTTCTTACTCAGCACTCAGCACTTTCTACTCAGCACTCTTAAACCCACTCAGCACTCAGCACTTTCTACTCAGCACTTAAGTATGTCGTTTCAATATAACGTGGGAAAACCCACCGTCGTGACAGCCATTGTCGGGGAAAACCGCTCGCTTTATAATAGCGATCGCACTGTGGGCGATGTTGAAGAACCCATCCTGAGTGCATCCCCAGAAATTCGCCGCATCATTGAACGGGTTTTACAAGCCGAGAAGGATAAACTGCACCTGTTCAACCCCCGCAATATTAATGATGATATTCTCAAAATCATTAAAGAAGAGGTGCAATGAAACTGACATCGATCCAACTGTGCAACTTCCGTCAGTTTTATGGCAAAACTCCAGAAATCCAGTTTGCAGGAAGCACTCGCAATATTACCATAATCCACGGTAACAACGGTTCCGGCAAAACTACCTTACTCAACGCCTTCACCTGGGCATTATACGAAAAATTCAGCGCCGCCTTTGCTTCCCCCGAACAACTCGTCAACAAACGCGCCATTAACGAAGTCGAACCCAGAGAACCTGTAGACTGTTTTGTCGAAGTCGCCTTTGAACGAGAACATCAACGCTATCGCCTCAAACGGTTGTGTCGCGCCTACCGCAGCGATATGGGAGAAGTGGAATATGGTAAAACTGAGGTGTGGATGTGGGTAGCCGGAGATGATGGACGCTGGACGCCAACCCACCAGCACCCCGATGATATTATTGGCAGAATTTTACCTGGAAGCCTGCATCAATACTTCTTCTTTGATGGAGAACGCATCGAACATATTGTACGCGACGATAAGAAAGCCGAAATTGCTGAAGCCACCAAAGAGTTATTAGGGGTAGAAGTTTTTAACCGCAGCCTGCGTCACCTCAAGGAGGCGGTGAAAACCCTCGAAGACGAACTTCAGCTTATTGGAAACCCGCAAACCCAAAAAGTCCTCGCCGAGAAACAGAAATTAGAACAACAGCGAGAACAACTGATTCAACGCCAAAATGAGATACAACAAGAGTTAGCGCATCATGGGGAAATAAAGCAAGCCGTACAAGCGCAACTGTTAGAAACGGGCGGGATTGAAGATTTACAAACTCGGCGCGATCGCCTAGAATCTCAAAAAGCCAACCTGCGCCAGCAATTGCAGTCCGCCAAAGACCTTCTTAAACGTACCCTTTCAACTAAAGCCTATACTTTCCTACTTGGCGATACCACCGCAAAATGCCAAGACATCCTCGAAGGAATGCGCCAGCGGGGAGAACTTCCCACCGGAATTAAGAAAACCTTTGTCGAAGACTTACTCAACCGAAAACGTTGTATCTGTGGTGCAGAATTAACCGACGGTTCCCACGCTTACCACCTCGTACAAGCTTGGAGGGAAAAAGCGGGAATAGCAGATATTGAAGAAACAGCTATTCGCCTCACCGCACAAACCGATGAACTCAAACGTCAAGCCTCAGAATTCTGGGAAATTACCGATAGGGAACAAGCCAACCTTACCCAATGGCGAACCGAGTTATCTCAAATTGAAACCGAACTCGACGATATCCGCAATAAGCTAATTTCCTATCCCGATATTGACATTCAACGACTGCAAAAACGCCTCGATAGCCTCGATAGCAAAATCAACGAACTGCAACGGGAAACGGGTGCAAATCAACAAAAACTAGAAATGCTAGATAGCGACATTGAAAAAGCGATTAAACAAGTCGCCAAACAGCAAATGAACGAAGAAAGACAAGCCTTAGCACAGCGGCGCATCCAAGCCACCCAAGAGGCTATCGAACGCATTGGCGAAGTTAAAAATCGCTTAGAAAAACAATTCCGTTCTTCCTTAGAAAAGCGGGTACAAGAAATCTTTAGTCAAATTTCCTTTACTCCCTACCTTCCCAAACTCAGCGAAAAATACGAACTTTCCCTCGTCGAGAAAACCTCTCTCTTTGAGTTACCCGTCGCCGCCTCGACTGGGGAAAATCAAATCCTGTGTTTATCCTTCATTGGCGGTATTATCGACCGAGTGCGGGAGTGGAGTCAATCGCGCCTGCACCTAGGGCCTAATAGTAGCACCTTTCCCGTCGTCATGGATTCCCCCTTTGGCAGTTTGGATGAAATCTATCGCCGCCAAGTTGCCAAATCTTTACCCCAACTTGCCAATCAATTAATCGTTTTAGTCACCAAAACTCAATGGCGCGGGGAAGTCGAAACCGAGATGAACCCGCGCATTGGCAAAGAGTATCTTCTAGTCTACCATTCGCCTAAACCCAACTGCGAGGAAGATTGGCTAGAACGGCAAGGCGAACGTTATGCTTTGGTTAAACGGAGTAGCCATGAATTTGAATACACGGAGATTGTTGAAATCCCCGTGCATTTGTAGATTATTTGAGAATGCTAGTCACGCCGACTAAGTTTTGAGAGTAGGCGAGTTGTTTTTGCGTTCTGACAAAATAGCCTTTTCGTTCGACTTGAATGGCAAAAGCAGAGAAAAGGAGTGCTAACCCGCCGTTCATTTCAAACAGTTCTTCTAAAAAGAAGAGAAAGTCATGATGAACAATTTCTAAGTCAATGATTAAACCCATCCCTGAAAATAATACTGCCGCTGTTACAAAGCGGGAAGGGAAAAAGTTTTGAAAAATCTTTTGGAGATTGTTAAAGGCAAAGTAACGTCGATTCCAAAACAGGATAGTCCCGAAAATTAAGGCAACAGCTAGAGCCACTGCATTCCGATTGGGCATATGATACCAGGAAATGTAGATAACGCTCAAGAAGTCATGAACGGCGTCTATTTTGACTCCATTAATTTCGGGTGCTTCAAAGTAAAAGATTCGTTCGCCAAAGCTGAGTTCGCTTAAAAAGCCTAATAATCCAACAATGGGAATGGCTAAATAAAGTTTTCTCCGCTGTTTATTAGGGAGTTTAAGGGTTGCATATAAACCGACAAAAAAGGTTTCTAAAAATAAAATAGTGGTTAAATTTTCCATAAACTGGTCTTCGCGAGAGAGTGCATCTCTTAAGGGAGGAACCAGCAAATACAAAACTGTGAAAAACACAATATTGGCAATTGTGAGAATGAGGTAGAACGGGGTAAGCGTCATAATAAGTACCGGGCTTGCGCTTCTCCGCAAGATTACTGAGGTTAAGCTGAGTTTAAGGTTGAAATAACCAGAACGTAACCCAGAATCCAGTAAGTTTACCGAATCTTAATATTTTTCGGCATTCAACTTTTTAAACCCTTCACGTTCAGCGACACCTTACTTAAGTACCCATCCCCTCGAAGCCTCCCAACAGGAGTAACAAAAGATACTGAATTCAGTTAAAATAAAAGCTGCCGCCTCAATTAGTCTTCCTTTTGGGGGATGACAATTTTATCAATATGTATAACCTCGTCCGAAAAAACAGAATGAGGAGATTGTGCCTAATTGGCTTAGGACTCCTAGCCAGCTTATGCCTGCACTTACCCCAACTCAGTTATGCCTTGCCGCCCTCAACCATCCCGGCGCGATCGCAAGGTATAATGATGAGTCAGGTTAAGCTTCCTTCACCTGAAAGAGCGATCGCCTTAACCTTTGATGATGGCCCTTCTCCCGACGCCACGCCAGAGATTTTAGCCACCCTCGAACGCTATCAAGTCAAAGCGACCTTCTTTGTGATTGGACGCCACGTTCAGCGCTATCCAGAGATTAGCCAGCAACTGGTGGCCCAAGGTCATGCTATTGGCAATCATACCTGGAGTCATCGCAGCGATCGCCTCAATCCCCAAGAAGCCGGTTATGAAATTAACCAAGCCTCCCGTATAATTACCCAAGTTACCGGCGTCAGAACCCTATTATTTCGACCCCCCAAAGGTCGCTTAGAAAATGGCCTCGTCAGTTGGGCCAAAAAAAACCGCTATCTCGTCGCGCTTTGGTCTGTAGACTCTAGAGACTACCAAGAACCCACCCCCCACCAGATAGTCCAAACCATTCTGCGGCAAATCCAACCCGGAGGAATTATACTAATGCACGATGGCAATCGCGGTCGAATGCAAGCCGCCGCCGCCTTACCCGAACTGCTGGAAGCCTTGAAAGCGGAAGGCTACGAGTTTGTCACCCTACCGGAGTTGCTGCAAAGGTCTGGCCGCTTTTAACTTGAGGTTAAGACTTCTTAATTTCTGTAACGTTCCTCTTTACCTTTTCCCATGTCTAGAGTTCGCATCGCCAAAGATAAAGCCGAATTTGTTAAAAGCCTAGTCACCGCGAACAGTAAAGACGGCGTATTTGAAACCTATGCAGATGTTGTGATGTTTGCAGCCTCCCTAGGCGTCAAGCAAGACAAACGCCTTCCCCTGGGAGGAATTTCCACCAAAGACCCCGCCCCCATTGGAGTAGAAATCTTTGCCTCTAGGGGGTACGATCTAGCCATTAAGCTGATTGCGATCGCGCAAACCCAAGACCCTCAAATCCTGTCTTCCTACGAACCCGCAGCCTTAGAACAGCGCCTGCACATCCTCGAAGAATACGCCAACGGCGGCCTAGAAATCCTCCGCGAAGCATTACGCGGCAGCATAGACTATACCGAACGCCTCCTCTTAATGTTAATTGCCGAACGGGTGAAGCCCAAAACCGAGACAGATAGTTTTGATTTAAGTCGCTTCTTATAAAAGATTCCTCACGTCAACCAGCAATAAACATTCAAAAATTTGAGGCAAAACTAGATGAGGATTGATGAGGTTAAACAAGCCGTCCTAGCAGCAGAGACTTATCTTAAATCGCTTCAAGGAATACTCAATAATAGAATTGAAAACCTTGCTATCGAAGAAGTAGAAAAGTCAGAAGACAATCAGTTCTGGTTGATTACCCTTAGTTTTGAACGTCATCCAAAATCAGGTTCAATCCTTCCGGGAATTCATGAATTTGAGCGAGAATATAAATTGTTCAAAATTAATAGCCTAACCAAAGAAGTTGAATCGATGAAAGTTCGCGTCTTACGCAATCAATAACATTCAACTAAACCAAAATCTGGGGTAAACCCACCTTTCGGGGTTCAACAAACTTACCCTGAAAACCCATCGCTTGACCTTCCACCGTTCGGGCATCAGCGACGGCGCGGCGAATATCGGCTTTTTCCAGTTCATCTGTCACCCCGCCTAATAGATAGACTAGCAACTTAACCGCCAAATCCCGCCCAGAAACCAGGATGCGCTTCTTATTGGGGTCGTAGAGAATGCCATACCACAGAGATTGGGGCGTTTCCATATAACTAAAGCCGCCATCGGTATCAAAGCGTTGCAGCTTGGCGAATAGCGTTTCTAAAGGAATGCCTTTTTTAAACGTCAAAATGCCTAATGCTTGGGCGAGGGCAATTTGTCCTACGGGGCGAAATAACAGATTCCCCTCACCGGGCGGTTTTTCAAAACTAAAGCGGCGTAATTCCGGCGTTTCCGCATCGTAACCCAGGCGTTGCAAACTCAACAGCCGAGAGAGATGGTCAAAAAAGGTGCTAAACGCCTCAATTCCCGCCGCCAATTCCTCATCCTCCGGTCGTAGCGGAATCAAACCCTTCTTCTGTACCTGTTTCCAATGGGGAAAGCGGGGATGTAGATAGCGTTCCGACATGTCCTTGAGGGCTTGCAGGGTTGTGAAAACAGTAGATTTTGCCGCAACGGTGGCGCTATCCCAATTTACTCTTGGGTTTCGCCCTGGTTTATCCTTCAACAAAGAATGAGTTACCGCCACTTTACGGGCAACAATGGAAAAGCCGTCATTTTCATCGAGTTGCGCCAACTGACCCTTACTCAGGGGAACCGCCATCAGGTTGACATGGACAAAAATGGAACGAATGCGGCGGCGGGCCTGTTCGTAGGTTTCTCCCGGAATCACAGCGGACAGAAATTCAATCCCAATTTTCTCTTGGGCGAGGCTTTGCAAATAGTCGGAGTCTACTTGATATTCGGTCTGCAAATCCTCTAGGGTAATGACGCCCCCAGAGGGCTTTTTATCCTTGCGGTAGCGGGCCAACTTCCCAGTGTTCAGCAATTCCATTAAGCCTTGAACGCCCATCAGTCGGTGTTGGCCATCGAGGGCGAAGAGGGTGACGTGGGGAGAGACGTTTAATAATCCCAAACTGGCGTTGTTATCGAGGGGGGTAAACTGGGCGGCTGATAATTTGGCTTTTCTGTGTTTATCCCATTCGCTAGCCTGGGGGTTGTCTACCCAAGGCTGGTTCAGGACAACGAGGACGGGCGGGAATTTGTGATGCTTGCGGGCGGCGAGGTATTGGGTTAAGGAGGCTTGGCGCGACCAGTCGAGGGGACGTTGCTGGATGATTTCGATGGTGTCGGCGTTGATGGTGGTATTGTGGGAGGAGATGGGTGAGTGCGATCGCAATAAGGGCAAGTACGACGCAAACCGCACCCGACTCGCAAACCACTCCAAGCTAACTGACCCAATATAAGCCTCGCTTCCCCCCATCTCCAATCTTTGCACCAATATCTGGTCGCTTTTCCCCAAGTAGCTTTCTAAGATTCGCCCAATCTCCCCAATCTCTGGCTTCTCTACCTCTGGGGTTTCTCTGGCGTCGGTCTGGGGGGTCGCTGGTCTGTTCATAGAGTGGTTTTTAAAAACCTTTTGTGTTATAATATCCAACTGAAATTATTCAAAAAGTAGTAATAGAAATAAGTATAAGATCTTTACTACTTTTTGACAGATGTTACTTTTAGGGAAGTTAATTCCAACCTAAGTGACTTTTAGCCGAACTCACGGCTAATCTTACAGCATTAGCGCTGGCAGTAATCTTATAGGACTTTGCAACATTAGGAGGATTATAGCTAGAGAGAACCACAGTTCCTTCCCATACATGACTTGATTTTGACCAATCAAGGTTAGAAATTTGCCTTACTTTTTCTGGTAAAAAGCAACTCATTGTTCTGTCATAGGCAAAATACAGTAATCGACCTAGAATTTCTAGTCCAACACTTCGACCTAGTAAGCAATTTTCCTTAAAATCACTTACTTCAACAACAGTTAATTCTTGAGCATCTTTCTCAAAAATATGGCGCGTATGAATTGACTCAGAAAAGAATTGATTAAGAGCTTTTATTAAAGCCCTAGCCGCAGGTTCTACTTCAATGTTTTTTAGCTCATCATTTGGATCGTTTGCAAAAGCACAACTGACAAACTTAGCAATGTAGTTGGTTGTATAAATTAGCTTCTGTTTTGTTGCAGGAGCAGATTTGATTTTTTCAGTCTTACCCCGAAACATTGGGACTTCTGTTTGTAAAACTTTAGTAATTCCTACCTGACCTTCAAATTCCCCAAATGACTTTAGTAAAGTTTGATCTAGTTGTCGAGTTTGTGCCATATCGCGAAAATCAGTTTGGCACTGATTAAAATCATCTTCTAGAACTAGGGTAATAGGAAAATTGTTGTCACTAATTAACTCTGATTCAGAACCTACAATTAATTCATGTATTGCTCTTTTTCTATGTTGACCATCTGTAATGTCTAATTTGACCTTTCGCGGTATAATTACCAAGCAAATATCTCTTCCTAGCTCGATTATATTAATATCATCTGGATGGATATTTGCAGTTAAAGTCCCTAAAATCCAAGGTTTATTTTTGCCAACTCTTTCTCTGATATATCCTTTTATTTCTTCAGCGTGACCTTTTACCTCTGGTCTATTTTTACCAGAATCCGGATCGTTGCCAGTAGAGGGTTTAGCTTGAAGTAAAGTAGGTAAATCATGAGCAGGTACATTAATCTGAATCATTTGTCGCTTACCCTGCCGAAAAAGCAAGCCAGGATAGCAACGCTCTCTATGATATTGAGCAAAGTAAGGACTGAGGAATGCATCAAGAGTTAAATTTTGATCGGGTTGGGGAAATTCAAGACTAGACATACGCAAGCGATCTACTAAACTTAGATTACATCAATAATGATAGACATAATTGAGAGCGATCGTAAACCAGATAAATACGGGTATTAAAAAATTATGACTCAAGAAAATATATCTTTATTTCAATCAAGAACTGTTACAGAACTTATTGAAGATATTCAAAAGCTGACTCAGGAAATACAAGATTTGTATCGCCTCGATTCTATACCTTGGTTGATTGGCTGGAGTGGGGGGAAAGATTCTAGCGCGGTACTTCAACTAATCTGGAATGCAATCTCATTGTTACCAGCAGAACAACGTACTAAACCAATCCATGTGATTTCAACTGATACCCAGGTTGAAAATCCAATTGTTTCTGCTTGGGTAGCGAAATCCTTAGAAAATATTAGAACTTCAGCTATTCAGCAAAACGTTCCTATACAACCTCATTTATTGAAACCTCAACTGAAAGACACATTTTGGGTAAATCTTATTGGCAAAGGATATCCAGCCCCGCGCAATCAATTTCGGTGGTGTACTGCACGATTAAAAATCAATCCTGCTAATTCTTTTATTCGTGAAATGGTACGAAATAATGGCGAAACAATCCTTGTATTGGGAACTCGTAAAGCTGAAAGTTCTAAGCGTTCCGCGACCATGAAAAAATATGAAGCGCGCAGAGTACGTGAGCGTTTAAGTCCTAATTCTAGCTTACCTAATTCTCTGGTCTATACTCCGATTGAAGATTGGCGTGATGATGAAGTTTGGCTTTACTTGATGCAATGGAAAAACCCGTGGGGGAATGACAATAAAGACTTATTTTCTATGTATCGGGGGGCGACTGCTGATAACGAATGTCCTTTGGTGATTGACACCTCAACCCCAAGTTGTGGGGATTCTCGATTTGGGTGTTGGGTTTGCACAATGGTCAGCCAAGATAAATCAATGGAGGCCATGATCCAAAACGACGAAGAAAAAGAATGGATGCAGCCACTTCTGGACATTCGTAACGAACTCGACATCGAAAACGATCGCGATAAGCGAGACTTCCGGAGAATTTGGGGAAACGTCCACCTATTTGAGCGTAACGTAGATGGCGAGATTTCTGTTGAACCTGTGCCGGGGCCTTATACGAAATACTGGCGAGAACATTGGGTGAGACGAGTTCTAGAAGCCCAAACCCAAGTGCGGAAAACGGCACCGCTAGAGATGCGGGATATTACCCTAATTACCACCGAAGAACTGAGCGAAATTCGGCGGATTTGGTTAGAAGAGAAACATGAATTTGAGGATAGCCTGCCGCGCATTTATCAAGAAGTGACTGGAGAACCTTTCAAAGATCCGCGTCCTGGGGCAGATGCTACCACCCTGGGGGCAGAAGAGTGGAACATCTTGGCTGAAGTTTGCGAAGACGACGCCATGCACCTAGAACTGATGGCCAAACTCCTTGATACCGAACGTCAGTACCACGCCAAAAACCGCCGCGTGGGGATTTATGAAGACTTAGAACGCTGCTTCGATACCAGTTCGCGATCGCGAGAACAAGCCATCCAAAACGCCCATCACCAATATGACATCAAACAAGCCATCGAAAACGGCGACATCGCCAAAGTCAAAGAAACCTTGAAAAAACTCAACGCCGATCCGCAAAGCGAAGACAAACCCACTACCGTTCCCCCCGCCCAACAACTGAGTTGGGCAAGTTTAAAATTTGCCAAACCCAGCGACACTTAGGGAAACATTTTTAGCGATTAGAGTCTAAATACCGGGTGTGAAACCCCTCGATCCCCGAAGTAAACTCCCGGATGGATCGAGAAGTAAACTGTAGGCTAAACTACATCTTTAATTCGGTTTCACCCAACCAAAACCCCGTTGAATAAGTTATTCTAACCCCGAAGTGCTGAACTGGAGTGGAGGCATCAAAAAAGGAATGGTAAAACATGGGCAACCCCGCCCCTCTCAACGCCTAAAAGCCCTGTGTTCGCTTGTTGCTTATCTACTGCCTCTCGCAGTTCTTGCCCAAAGCAAACCCGCCTTAGCCCAGACAACCGCTTACTGCCAACTCACCCCAGAAGCAGCGCGGCAAAAAGAAACCCTGCGCCAAGCCGCCCTCAGTGGCAGTCCCGAAGCCGTCAGCCGCTATCGCGAAATCCTCAATCAACATAGCGCCCAAGTCCAAGCTTGTCGGCGACAAACCTGGCCGCAAAATCAAGCCATCTGGCTGCGCCTGTACCCCTGCGACTTGCAACCGGGCGTCCTCGACCTAGTCATGGATCGAATCGTCAACCGGGGGTATAACGAAGTTTACGTCGAAGTCTTCTACGACGGCCAAGCCCTTCTCCCGGCCGCCGATAACCCCACCCCCTGGCCGTCTGTCGTGCGAATTCCCGGACAAGAACGCGCCGACCTGCTGGCCCAAGCCATCGAAAAAGGGCGCGATCGCGGTTTAAAAGTCTACGCCTGGATGTTTACCATGAACTTTGGGTACAACTACGCCCAACGTCCAGACCGGATCGACGCCCTCGCCCGCAACGGTCGCAACCAAACCAGCCTCACCGTCGGTAACGATCTCGTCACCGAATACGACACCGCCAAAGGCGACAGCAACCACGTCTTCATCGACCCCTACAACATGCAGGCCAAACGAGATTACTACAACCTCGTCCAAGCCATCCTTCAGCGCCGTCCCGATGGCGTCCTCTTTGACTACATCCGCTACCCTCGCCTCGTGGGGCCCGCCTCCGTCGCCACCCGCGTTCACGACCTGTGGATTTATAGCCAGGCCGCCCAAAACGCCCTGTTTCAACGCGCCCTCAACCAAAAAGGACAAGAACTGATTCGCCGCTTCCTCAGCCAAGGCTACATCACCGTCGGCGATGTCCAAAACGTCGATCAAATGTTTCCCAGCGAAGGCGAACCCCTGTGGCAAGGTCGCAACCCGCCCCAAACCCAAACCCTCGCTGCCCCCAAAGACCGCCAGCCCCTGCTGCAAATTGAACTGTGGCAACTCAGCGTCGCCCACGCCCTCCAAGGCATCCTCGACTTTGTAGCAATGGCCAGCGCCCCCGCCCAAAGCCAAGGAATTGCCTCTGGTGTGGTTTTCTTCCCCGATGCCAACCAAGTCGTCGGTCAAGGCTACGACTCCCGCCTGCAACCGTGGGATCGCTTCCCAACCTCAATGGAATGGCACCCAATGGCCTACGGCGTCTGCGGCGATGTCAGTTGCATTGTCTCCCAAGTCCAGCGCGTCTTAGCCTTTGCCCCGCAAGGTGCCAACGTCCGCCCCGTGATTGCCGGAACCTGGGGCCGTTCCTTGGGCAACCGTCCCTCCCTAGAAATGCAAATGGCCGCCATTCGCCAAGCCGCCCCCCAAATCAACTCCGTCAGCCACTTCGCCTACTCTTGGCAAGAACCGGAGGTCGATACCACTCGGAAATCTTGCCGATTCTGAGTGCTGAGTGGAAAGTGCTGAGTGCTGAGTGGGGAAGAGGATGGGGGGATGGGGGGATGGGGAGGTGGGGGGGAAGGAGTGCTGAGTAGGGAGAAAAGAGTGCAGAGTTAATGACAGTCAAGTTTTCCTATCCCTTCTTCCCCAACCCCCAAATCCTAACTCCCAACTCCCTTCTTCCCCCCAACCCCTAACTCCCAACTCCCAACTCCCTTCTTCCCCCCAACCCCTAACTCCCAACTCCCAACTCCCTTCTTCC
>NZ_MJGC01000120.1 GCF_001746915.1 Desertifilum tharense IPPAS B-1220 | reverse complement strand
ACTCAGCCCGGAAGGAAAGCAAATCTTGAACTTCTTGGTTCCAACGCTTGCTTTGCTTGCGATCGTTTGGTTCTTCCCCAACCCCCAACTCCCAACTCCCAACTCCCTTCTTCCCCCGTTCTAAGTGGGGAAGTTTGAGCAAGACGCCTGCGAAGAACCAGTAGTAGACGGCGACGGGATCGACATCGAGAGGATAGTAGTAGGGAAAATAGCTAATAAAGAGGACAAATAGCCAAAGGCATAGTCCTAAAGCCCGCAGGTTGGGGTCTTGTAGGGAACGGTAGGCTTTGAAGGTGATGTAGCTGAGGGTGGTGACTAGGGCGAGTACGCCGAGAACGCCGAAAGGACCGATTTCGTACAGAACTTTAGCATAGTAGGTTTCAATTAGTCGGGGATAGCCGAAGAAGCGCGAGGAGTTGGTGGCTGTTCCGATACCGTTTCCTAACCAACTATTCAGGTTATTGATAACCCAGATGAATTGTTCCATCATGAAGGCGGGTGGGGGGGAGGCGTTCCAGCGGTTGATGAAGCTGTCAAGTTGTTGTTGAACTTTATCGAGGTTACTCAGAAGTAAGATGACGAGAAAAACGGCTAGTCCCAGTTCAAAGGGTTGCAGTTTTTTGTGGGTGGTGGTGAAAATCTGCAAAAAGACTAGGATAATGGGGACGAAGCCTAAAGCGGTGCGCTGACCGGAAATCACGGTCATGACCACTAAAAGGGCGATCGCAATCAAGCTTAAACATCGCCACAACCGCTTGGGATCGCTAGCCCCTGCCGCAAAGGCTAAAAAGCTGCCGGAGATCAGGAACCATCCCCATTGCCAAGGGGCGACGAAGGTTCCAGGCAAGCGGATTAAGGATAATTCGGGGTTGAAGAGTAACGATCCGCCGACAAAGCAACGCGCGCCGAGGGAGGCTCTGACGGCATGTTCTCCGGTGAGGTTTTGACTGCCCGGACAAATGCCGTGGATCAGCATTAGGTATTGAATAAAGGCTAAACTACAGCACGCTAAAATCACGACGGTGTGCGATCGCGTGAAGAATAAGAGGCTGCGGCGATCGCGGATTAGGTAATAGGCACAGAAAATTAAGGGGATGTAACCAAATAGGGTTTTAAATCCCACTAAACCCATGAGCAGGGGATAGGCGCGGCGTTGCAGGACAATTTGGGCTGGTAAATTCGTAAATAGGAAGCACAGCAGGCAGATTGCGCCTAAGAAGAGTAAGGGCCATTTTAGAGGGGAGGCGATCGCGCGAAAGGAGCGGGTATTTTTGGTAATGTGGATCAAACCGATCAGGGCAGGAAAGTAGAAGATGTCTTTGACAAGATGAAACAGTCCATGCCCTTGACCGAGGTTATAGGTGACAGTCCCCGCAAAAGGCATGTACAGCAAAAATAGCCATAAGCTGAGTTGGGGATACTGATAGCCGATCGCCATTGTGAATATGCCGATCGCTGAGATGATTCCTAAGAGGGGGCGTCCGAGTAAGTATCCTGTCGCGCCAGCAACCAAAGCCAAGATAACCCCTAAGATAAGTTCTCTTTGCCTGAGAGATAATGCGATCGCCTTTAATTCAACTTTGGCCATGTTTGCAACATTGGTGGGGAGCAAGACTCTATCTCGACTCTAGTTTGGCTTATTTTCTCAAGAATGCCTCCCTCAAGAGCCATCAATTCTGGGGTAGGCTTCGAGGGGCGAGCAGCCAGAGATGGGCGTTTCTAAAGTCCCTATGGAACTGAACCTGAAACTGGTTTTCCAGTAGGGTGCTGAATTCTGGGGTGATGCGGTTGTTGGGGTAAACCAACCAAGTGCGCGAGGGGGAGAAGGGGAGTTGGGCGATCCAGGCTCTCAATGCGGTTTCGTTGAGGCGATCGCGGGGGAGGGGTTGCTGGTAGTTAATGCTGGCTTTTCCTGAATAGTAATGGTTTAAGGTCAGTTGGGGTCGGGTATGGCTGGAAATCCATAAGATGCGATCGCCGGGTTGTTCGCGGTTGCTGATAGTTTGGATCAGATCGCGGTAATTTCCAGTGACGCCGATATAGCGATCGCTGCGAGTGTAATAAGCGTGCAGTCCTAAGCTGAGAGCGATCGCGTAAACCAACAAAACGCCCAACGCCAAGATGCGCCAACGCTGCCACAGTTTTTCTAGGGCGATGGCGATCGATAAAAATAAGTAGGGACTGACGAGCAAAAGGTAGCGCGTGACCCAAAAGGAGCGGCTCCCCTGGGAGAGCATAAAGATTGCGCCGAGGGGGACAAATGCCCAGATGCTAACCCAGGCGATGCGCGGTTCGGGGGGGCGCAACCACAGGGCGATCGCAATGAGTCCCCACAGCACCAAAATAAATCCTTGGAAAAACAGGGTTTGGTAGGGGGGAGTCGGTGGAAAAGGATAGGCGGTGAGAAAGCGAATTTCTCGCAAAACATGGCTTAAACCTGGGGTAGAGGCCTCTACCCAGTGCGAACCGCGCGAGTTGAGGATGGAGTAGAGGGAGGGGAGAGAACCGAGGGCGATCGCGATCGCCCCTCCCAAAAATCGCCCAATTGCTCTCCCATTGTGCCGAAAATGCCACCCCACGATCGCACCATCTGCGATCGCTAGGGCTGCATTAATGGGGGTGGTAACAATCGCTAATATTCTGAAAATTGACCACCCTAACAGCGGTTGAATGGTCCCCGGACGATCGATAGCTCGAACCAATAGGAGGCTCCCTGCCAGTCCGAGAAACAGACTTAAGGTATAGTAGCGAACTTCTTGGGCGTGGTTGATAATGGTCGGGGAAAGCGCGAACAAAAGGGCAGCAATTAACCCTGTGGCAGGTCGAAATAGACGGCAGCCCAGATGATAAATTAAAATCACGCTGCCTAAAGCGAATAGAACGGACAAGCTTCTTAACCAGGCATCATGATGGCCTAGCAGCATCCATCCGCGCAGGAGAATGTAGTAAAGTAGGCGACCCTTGCTGAATGTTGGAGGAAACGCGACGTTTTGAGCGTCAGCAATACTAATTAACTCATCAATCCACAGGCTTTTAGCATCCAATTGAAAGAAATAGAGAATGGCTGCTAATAAAACGATGAAGCCAATGGGAATTCCGGGATGAAAGGGAATTTCTCTAATAGAAGAAATTCGTTGAGGCGAAGCAAGGGGAGAAGACATAGGCCCGCCTAAAAATTGATTTTCGACGGGCTATTATATTCGCTTTTATGCCTGAAGCGCTGTATTGATACGTTCCTTTAAGAAAGGAACAACTTCCTCAATTGCAACCTCTTCTGCGGCGTGGTTTATTCGCTGAACAATTTCAACTTTGCCAGAGGATAAAGAACGGCCCGTCACAATTCTAAAGGGGATGCCAATCAGATCGGCGTCTTTGAATTTTACGCCTGCCCGTTCGTTGCGATCGTCTAGTAAGGTTTCCACGCCAGCCGCATTTAATTGGGTATAGAGTTTTTCCGCGACTTCCACTTGTTGGGCGTCGCCGATGTTGGGAACGCAGATAATGGCGTGGTAGGGGGCGATCGCCACTGGCCAAATAATCCCATCTTTATCGTAAGATTGCTCGACGGCGGCTTGAGCTAACCGGGAAACACCAACCCCATAACAGCCCATATACAAGGGAAGTTCTTCCCCTTGTTCGGTGGTAAAGGTCGCCCCCATCGCCTGAGAGTATTTGGTTCCCAGTTGGAAGATATGACCGACTTCAATGCCTCTAGCGGTTTGTAGGGTTTGGGCGGGATCGTGGGTCGCGCGATCGCCTGCTTTCGCCTTGCGGACATCCATCTGGTGTTGCGGGAGTTGAAACTCTTTACCCCAATTTGCCCCGACAACGTGATAGCCGGTTTCGTTCGCCCCAGTGACAAAATTCTCTAGCGCGATCGCCGTGCGATCGACAATGCGTAAAAAGCGCGGGGCCACATTCTTCGCTGGACTAATATAATCATCCCCCAAATCCGGAGCCATGTATCCCAACGGTAAAGGACGAGTAGCCCAAACCTGTTGCAACCCTGCGGCCGGAACTTCTAGCGCTAAAATCGTTTTGGCGTTGTATTGCGGCGCTAACCCCGTCAAGCCATTGTAGAGTTTCACCTCATTAACATCCTGATCGCCGCGAATGCTGACTAACACCAGCACCGTCATGCCGTTATCGTAAACCACTTGATACAGGACGTTTTTTACAACATTCGTCGGCGAACATTTGAGAAACTTGCAAACCTTATCAATGGTTTCTGTATCGGGGGTTGCCCGTTTTTCGTACTTTTGAAACGGCGAATCAACCTTATCGGGCGGCAGAGATAGCGCTTTTTCTACATTCGCGGCGTATTGTCCATCGGGAGTATAAAGAACTTCATCTTCCCCCGCATCTGCTAGCACCATAAACTCTTGAGACACGCCGCCGCCAATTGCCCCAGAGTCCGCTTGTACCGCTTGGAACTGCAAGCCGGAACGTCGCAGCATATTGCGATACGCCCCATCCATATCCTGATAAGTCTTGGCGAGGCTGGCTTCATCGGGGTGGAAAGAATAGCCATCCTTCATGATAAATTCGCGACCCCGCATCAAGCCAAAGCGCGGGCGAATTTCATCGCGAAATTTGGTTTGAATTTGGTAAAGATGAACGGGTAGCTGGCGATAGGAACGGATCGTTTCTTTCGCAATGGTGGTAATCACTTCTTCGTGCGTCGGACCTAAACCGAGTTCCCGATCCTGGCGATCTGTGAGGGCAAACATAATCCCTTCAGCTTGGGTATAAGTATCCCAGCGCCCGGACTCTTGCCAAAGTTGCGCGGGTTGCAGTTGGGGGAGCAGGCATTCTTGCGCCCCTGTAGCGTTCATTTCTTCGCGCACGATCTGAGACACTTTTTGCAAAACGCGCCACATCAAGGGCAAATAGGCGTAAATCCCGTTACCAATACGACGGATATACCCCGCCCGAACTAATAGCTTATGACTAGGGATTTCGGCTTCTGCTGGATCTTCCCGTAACGTATAAAACAGCATTTGTGAGAGTCGCATCCCTTCGCTCCTTCCTAGACCCGACAATTTATCGCCCTCCCAGTTTAGAGCAAGAGGGGGTCAGATTCCACGCTTTAGGGGAACTCTGTGGAGGTGTAGCGATTTGGCGCGTCTAGAACTTCTGCGCCCAAGGGTTGAGGAGGCGATCGCGCTTTTCAAAAGCCAACTGCTTTCGGGTTGATTGAGAACTCTTTTTGGGGGTTGGATTGAATCCCGCAAAGCCGAACACCAGCAAGCCTCGGAGCCGTTCTTCTTTATCTTGAGTTCCGAATGTTACCATCGGGCATGATTGTTGCTTGTAAAATTGCCCCTAATAAGTTTGTGCTGCTCATTTCTGCCCGGACTAAATTGGCTTTTGTTAAATTCGCGTTGGTTAGATCGGTTCGCGCTAGATAAGCTTCAATTAAGTCCGCTTCTGTTAAATTAGCACCCACTAACTTCGCTCGGCTTAAATCGCCCCGCGTGAGGCGAGTTCGGTAAAGATTGGTTTGGCTTAAGTTGGCGCGAACTAGTTTAGCATCGGCAAGCAAAGAACCCGATAAATTGACCCCTTGTAAGTCGGCGTTGGTCAAATTTCCCCGTTCTATTTTAGTATTCACGAGGGTGGCTTGTTGTAAGTTTGCTTCGCTTAAGTTTGCCTCTGTTAAAAAGGCTCCACTTAAGTTGGCACCGTTTAAGTTTGCGCCTCGTAAGTCAACATTGCGAAGGGTTGCTTCTGCTAAATTTGCGCCGCTTAAGTCTACTTTTGCTAAATTAGCACCCGTGAGATTGACGCCTTGTAAGTCGGCTTTTCGTAAGGTGGTACCGCGCAAAGATGAGGTGTATAAGCGCTTTTCTTCTCGGAAATTAGCGCCTCGCAAACAAGCTCCTGTAAGGTTTGCGCCGCTTAAATCTGCTCCTCTTAAATCGGCTTCAATCAGGTTAGCATCTAAGAGATTTGCTAAGATTAAATTCGCATTGCGTAAATCGGCTTGGGGAAGTAACGCGCCATGTAAATCGGCATCTTTTAGGTTAGCTGAACTTAGAGAAGCTTGGGAAAGGTTGGCTCCACTTAAGTTGACGCCCATTAAGTTAGCGCGATTGAGATTGGCGCGGTTAAGGTAAGCAAAGACTAAATTGGCATTTTGTAAATCTGCTTGATAAAGATTAATTCCAATTAAGTCGGCATTGCTCAAATTAGCTCGGCTTAAGCTAGCCCCTGGAAATTTTGTTTCGCCTGCTTCATACCGCTGTAAAAGTTCGTTGCTATCCATAGTTGAAGTTGAACTCTCGGTTTAAGGTATGAAGAATTGACAAGTGGCTTCTTCGTCATCGTCGCTATCGTCCCAATTGGCTAGAATTTCTTCAGTTAAGTTGCTCGGCATTAACTGAGTGATTTCTGTGGGATGTTGGTAGTAGGGCGAGGCTTGATTCAGGGCGATTTGACGTTTTGGATAAAGGGGCGTTAAGGCTTGAATAATGGCGCTGGCAGCTTGGAGAAGTTCTGATTTTTCAGGGACTCCCGGCGAGACTTGAGTCAGTTTCTTTTCCAGTTCTTTGGCGCTTTCGCACTCCCGAAAAATCTTAACCAGTAAGTAGTCTAATTCTAGATTTTTGAGTTCGATCCAATCTCGCGAACGAAAGCCAAAGGGATGATATAGCGCTGAAAATAAGACGATTTTGGCTCGCAGTGGCGTTGTATATTGCATGACAGACAAACGCAGGCGAAAGGGATCGTAAACGGTGGTCAGGTGAGATTGGTGCGCGGGCGAATAGTCGGTGGCATTCGGTAAGATTTGGGTGGGTTCTTCTAGAATGCGATACAGGGGACGGAAATGCTGAAGAATGACTTGAGCCACTAAGGCATATTCGGCGGGTTTGTTCAGGGTTTTTACCATGCGATCGAGAGCGAGATCGGCTTTATCTAAGCTGGAATGTAACTCGCGAAACTGTTGAACGAGTTCTACAAAGGGAACTCGATCGATTTTTGTTAGGTCATTTTCCCACTGATTTTGACAAAGGCTAAAAATCAGTTTTTTGATCCGCCCAGAATTAGCGTGATTTTCTAAATCAGTTGCAACTTCTGCTAAGGAAGTGACCGTTCTCATTATTGCCTCTTAAGCCCAAACTTGCGGGTTATCTGAATCGATCTTGGACAGGATGGAGTGGAATGAACGTTGCGGGGGTCGCCTGATGGCGATCGCTCTCATTTGCAGCACAGGCTGCACCCTGATTTTGACATTGGGTATATTCTAATACGATCTCTAGGGTTCCTCTGGTTTATTCATCAAAAGGGGTAGAATAAAGCCTCCTCAAGCTGTTGTTGTTTTAGGCGTCAAAATGGTACAAGCAAGTCCGGCGATCGCATCTGAAGGGACTCAACTGATGCTGCAAGTATCGGGTCTCAATGTCTATTACGGCGAAAGTCATATTCTTCGGGATGTGGATCTCAGCGTTCCGAGTAGCAAAATGGTTTGCTTAATTGGTCGTAACGGCGTGGGAAAAACCACTCTCCTCAAGACGATTATGGGATTGCTCAAACCCCGTACCGGACAGGTGGTTTTAGGCGATAAACCTATTACCGAATGTACCCCAGACCAACGGGCCCGCCTAGGGATTGGTTACGTTCCCCAAGGTCGCGAAATCATCCCCCGTCTCAGCGTTAAGGAAAATCTTCTTTTAGGCATGGAAGCCCGCCCAGAAGGACGCCGGGGTAATAGTGAGGTTTCAGAAGAGATTTTTGAGCTTTTCCCCGTCCTCAAGACGATGCTAGGGCGAATGGGAGGCGATTTGAGCGGGGGACAGCAGCAGCAATTGGCGATCGCGCGGGCGTTGATGGGCCGTCCTCGCCTGTTAGTTCTGGACGAACCCACTGAAGGTATTCAACCTTCAATTATTCTAGAAATTGAAGCTGCCGTGCGGCGAATTATTGAAACGACGGGAATTTCTGTGCTGTTGGTCGAACAACACTTGCATTTTGTTCGCCAAGCAGATTGGTATTATGCGATGCAAAAGGGCGGTATCGTTGCTTCGGGTTCAACTAGCGAACTCAGTAACGAGGTGATTCAACGCTTCCTCGCAGTCTAGGCTACTGGGAAAGAGGCTGCAAACTCACCGAGAAACTGCTACTGCTTAAGCGGTTGACGGTGGTTTCGCAGTCTTGTACCCAAAACTCATGACCAAAGCGAATAATATAGCGCGAGGATTGTCCCGCAATAATCCCAATGACGGGGACTTTGGGTTGGCGCGGTTCTCCTGATTGTTCTTGCAAACTTACGAGGAGGTGTTGGCGGAATTGGGCGTCGCTGACTTGATCGTAGTTCAGTTGCAGAACGACTAGGCGATCGGGTTCAATCTGGACTGCATCGTCAATGACGATCTGATAGTTATCTTCTCGCTGGCTGACTTTTCCCCAGAGGATTAACCGCGCATCCGGTTCGATGAGGCTACCAATCTTTTTGTAAGTTTCCGGGAAAACCACAGCATCCGCCTGGGTTTCCATATCTTCTATTTTCAAGATGGCCATCTCTTCGCCGCTTTTTTTCGTTACGACTTTCTTGACTTCAGTAAGGATGGCGATCGCGCAAACTTTAGTGCGTTTGTTTACCTCTGCCAAGCGCGATAAACTCACTGTGGAAAGTCCAATATTCTGAGTGGCGCGATGCAGCGACTTTAAGGGGTGATCGGAAAGGTAAAAGCCGAGGAGTTCTTTCTCGATTTGCAGTTTCTCTTGTTGAGAATAGTCTGCTGCGGGGGGTGCAGTGGGGGCAGATTCAAAGGCGTTACTTTGTTTACCCTCAGCGTGGGTATCCCCCATCATATCAAACAGGTTAATTTGACCGACCGCGCGGTCTTTTGCCCGACTTTGCGCCCAGTCGATGGCAAAGGGGAGATCGCGAACCAGTTGGCGACGGTTGGGGTTGAGTTTATCAAAAGCGCCGCAGTGGATCAGGGTTTCGAGGGTACGACGGTTAACCGCCCGCAAGTCTACGCGATCGCACAAATCAGCTAAGGATCGAAACGGCCCATCGGTCTTTCTCGCTTCTAAAATAGAGTGGATCGCGTTTTCCCCAACATTTTTCACCGCCGATAAGCCAAATAGAATCTTTTGCCCGATCGGGGTAAATTCTACACCCGACCGATTAATATCCGGCCCTTCTATCTCAATATTTGAGGCTTGACAATTGTTAAGGTAAGCTTTGACCTTATCTTGATTATCGCTATTGGCAGAAAGCAAAGCTGCCATATATTCAACCGGATAATTTGCCTTGAGATATGCCGTTTGATAGGTAACATATCCATAGGCCGTGGAATGGGATTTATTAAAGCAATATTCAGCAAACTTTAGCATCTGCTCAAACAGATTATCGGCTAAAGCTTTGCTAATTCCATTTTGCGCTGCCCCATCCACAAATAGGACGCGATGTTTCTGCATTTCTTCGGGCTTTTTCTTACCCATTGCCCGCCTTAACAAATCTGCTTGACCCAAGGAATATCCGGCTAAATCTTGGGCTAATTTCATGATTTGTTCTTGATAGACCAAAACCGCATAGGTTTCTTGCAGAATGGGTTCTAGAATTTCATGTTCGTATTGAATATCCTCGCGCCCGTGTTTGCGGTCAATAAATTTAGGAATTAGACCGGCATCTAAAGGCCCCGGTCGATAAAGGGCTAGAATTGAAGAAATATCTTCAATACAAGAGGGTTTGAGGTCGCGCACCACTTGGCGCATCCCAGAGGATTCTAGCTGAAAGATGCCTTCTAAATCGCCCGCTTCCAAAACTTTATAGGTTTTTTGGATATCCTCTGGCATCTTTTTAATTTGACCTTTGGAGAGGATTTGAAATGCCTTGCGTTCGTCGCGAGGAATTTGATCGGGGTCAAGTTCTAGGTTGTGATTTAATTTAATTAAATCGACGGCTTTTTTAATAATTGTGAGGTTTTTTAATCCCAAAAAGTCCATTTTCAGAAGACCCATCGATTCAATGTCTTCCATGAAATACTGGGTAATAACTGCCCCGTCATTATTCTTTTGTAGCGGTACAATTTCATCTAAAGGTTCGGCTGCAATTACCACACCCGCCGCATGAACGCCGAAGGTTTTGTTCGTTCCTTCAATTCGCATCGCCATATCTACCCAGCGGCGAACGTTGGGATCGCTTTCGTATTTTTGTTTAAATTCAGGGGCAGGCGTTTCATCAGAAATCATTACCTTTAACTTAGCCGGTTTTCCCCGCGCAACGGGAATCATTTTTGCCATTTGATCGGCGTCCCCATAAGGAATATTTAACACCCGCGCCACGTCTTTTAAGACGGCTTTTGAGGTCATGCGGTTAAAGGTAATAATTTGGGCGACGCGATCTTCTCCGTATTTTTCGGTAACATATTTAATCATTTCATCCCGACGTTCGATACAGAAATCAGTATCAATATCGGGCATCGATTTCCGTTCGGGATTGAGAAATCGCTCAAATAATAAGCCGTGATGTACGGGGTCAATGTTGGTAATTTTTAGACAATAAGCAACTAAAGAACCCGCCGCCGAACCGCGTCCGGGACCGACTGGAATTTGACGATCTCTAGCGAATTTAATATAGTCCCAAACCACTAAAAAGTAAGTGGAAAACCCCATTTGTTGGAGAACCTTCAGTTCGGTTTCCATGCGTTCTTTGTAAACGGGGTCAATTTCCGATCGCGATCGCCTCCCCAGTCGTTCTAGCAACCCATCCCACGCCAGTTTCTCTAAATAGGTGTCTGCGGTGTGTTCGGGGGGAACGGGGTAATCGGGGATACGGGGAGAACCCATAATATTATAGGGTTCCACCTTGTCTGCCACTTCTAAGGTATTGGCGATCGCCTCTTTAATCACCTCATCCGGTAAGTGATCGCGGAATAGTTGCGCCATCTCTTCGGCAGACTTAAGATATTCTGTACCGCTATAGCGCAGGCGCTTATCTTCAACAATCAGTTTCCCGGTTTGGATGCACAGTAGCGCATCGTGGGCTTCTACGTCATAACAAGAGATAAAGTGGGAATCGTTGGTTGCAACGACTTTAATCCCCAGTTCTTGAGCAATTTTAACAATTTCCACATTCACGATCCGGTCTTCTTTCGATCCGTGATCCTGAATTTCTAAATAATAGTCTTCCCCAAAAATATCTTTATATTCCTGGGCCACCCGCCGCGCCACATCGGGACGCCGTTGTAAAATTGCTTGGGGAACTTCTCCCCCTAAGCAAGCGCTGGTGACAATTAAGCCTTCTCGATATTGTTTCAGCAGTTCTTTATTAATACAAGGACGCGCAAAGATCCCCGTTCCTTGAATCCCCTTGAGGTTAGAAATGGTGGTGAGTTTCACCAGGTTCTTATACCCTTGGGTATTTTTGGCTAAGACGACTTGGTGATAGCGTTTAATCCGTTTGTGGCGAACTTCTATGTCATCGTTAATGACATACATTTCGTTGCCAATAATGGGTTTAACCCCTTTATTACGGCAAACTTTCAGGAGTTCAATCGCCCCATACATGACGCCATGATCGGTGAGGGCGATCGCCGGCATTCCCAATTCTACCGCCCGATCGACCAGATCCGGGAGTTGGGACGCGCCATCAAGTAAGCTGTAATCGCTGTGAATGTGTAAACCGACAAACATAGAAGAGGGAGTTGGGAATTAGGAGTTGGGGGTTGGGGAAGAAGAGGATGGGGGGAAGAAGGGAGTTGGGAATTAGGAGTTGGGGGTTGGGGAAGAAGAGGATGGGG
>NZ_MJGC01000119.1 GCF_001746915.1 Desertifilum tharense IPPAS B-1220 | reverse complement strand
TGCGGCTTAGCCCAGTCGTTTACTCGGCTCAAGTGGCTATTTGAGTGGTTTGTGCAAAACACAACCTTTGATTTCCCCAAACTTTACATGTACGGAGAGTTTTCAGTAATCAAATAGGATTCCTATAGTTATTCCTAACACTGTTGTAAGAATATTGGCTCCAGGAAAATCAACAAGGTTTTTTAGAGGCTCTTTGGCAATATTTAGATTACCAAATATAAAGCTTGAAACAAGAAAAAACAAGCTTGAAAATAGTATTTTCCTAGGTTTTTTTTGTTGAAAACAATAAAACAAAATACCCCCAGAAATTAAATATCCACAAAATACTGGCAAGAGTTCGTACATCGTGCAGCCATTTCTCCAGTGTTAATTTTTGAGGTTTTCTACGTCGATTTCGCCTGAGAATAGTCCAGAAACTATAGACTTACTAGGCGCACCCATATCCTTAACTGCTACCGCTTACCAACCTTCAGGAATCCGCACTAATTCTGAATCAACTATCTTCACCTGTTCGTGTCCAAGGAAGCAAAAGTTTACAAACTACTTGCGGTAGAGCGATCGCACTATCTCTTTCACTATATCTCTTTTCTCGCATATTGTGCGAGTTTTTCCTTTTAGCTATAAGCCTCATAAAATAGCTTTTAGAAATTTCAAGAAGCGATCGTCTCAAGCTTTAACCAATATTTCCTCTGTCAACTTGTAATGATGTAAAACCATCAATTGGTTAGCGTTTAAAGTCTCTATTGCATAAGCGCGACCATGCAAATCGCTAAATTCAACTTCAAAAACTCCCGGTTCGTACACTTCAACAATAGTTCCCACCTGACCTCGATATAATTCAAGTTCGGGCAAATCTACTAGGAGTGCTACCCCATCCAATAACTTGATTTTTGGGTTCATGTTCCTTTCATTTCTCTTTTCTGAGAGAACGCCAAAGGGATAGTGGGCGCGATCGCTCTTTATCTTCTCCCGATCCACCCCATTGACTTAAACAGTGGATGCGCCATCACAAAGTCAACCAGACCCGCTAATTGAGCAGGAATGGCTGACCGCAGGTACAAAAAAAAGGCACCCTTGGTGCCTCTTTGAGTATTAATCAGGATTAGATTCGGGATAGCGGCGCAACTTTTCGGTTTCTGGACAATCTTCAGAAACGAGGATTTCCGTATCGCCTCGCGGAACAGTGGAGAGTTTTTGGGTAACAGCACCAATACTTTCTAGGCGCACCATTTCTTCCCAAGAACACACTTCGTCATCTTCCTCGGTTTCATAACGGATCGTCACTAAATCCCCTTCTATGTCGAGGATACGACCCCGTTCGATCCAGCGTTGCTGATCCCGCAAGAAAATCCAGACATCTCGACCTTCACAACAGAGTTGATAAATCTTGCGGTGTAACATGGGTGTCTTCTCCTAGCAGGTAACTGAATCAATTGCTTCTTTGGTGAATCGGTATTCACCCTCTACAGGCAGTTATTAAATTGAATGCTTGGGTGGCCCCTTATAGCCAGTGTTCCCAGGTTGACCATAAACTCTCATATCTGGGCAATATTTTGGCATGAGTCAAGAGGGTAACTGCTTTTATACAGCCCTCGGCTAATTTGATCAGACAGTTTACCGTGAATAGGGTCAGAAAAAGCGCTCTGGCGATCGCAAAAATGGGTAAATTGACTAAATCGAGCCGGGTCAAGTTCCCAAAATCGCTGGAATAGGCGTCGCAGCAAGGATGCGGGCATTAGGCAAGGGGTAAAAATGGAGGGAGTGAGTAAAATTTCTTCAATCCTTAAAGGCACATTCGCAAAACGGTCCCTAGGCATATCGCGCATTATTTTACAATCGGCGTGCTTTACAAAGGGAGGGTTTAAAGCAGACGTATTGAGCAAGTCTATGGATTATTCTAACGAGAGCAAGGGGCGATTTGGACAAACGGATCGGAAATTAGCTCCCGGCGATCCAGGTTCCCGAACCGCTATTTTTCAGCGTTGCCCATTAGACTAGAGGGCAATTCCCCAGTTGTCAATGTTAATTTCAGCGATCGCCAACGATAGGCGAGAACAAGCGGTATTTAGCTCAAGCTGGATTGGGCGAGTTTTGCTACTCTACTCCTATGAGACTGAGTTAGCTCATCCCTTTTTTGAAAACGATTTGAGTAATCACTATGGCTTTGGGCAATCTACGCGATCTCTATCAACAAGTGATTCTGGAGCATTATAAAAAGCCCAGACATCGGGGAACCACCAACCCCGTTCACCGCACCCAACGGGGACATAATCCCTCTTGCGGCGATACGATTGAGTTAACCCTGCAACTGAACGATGCAGGCGATCGCATTGAGGATGTCAAGTTTGAAGGGGAAGGTTGCGCGATCGCGATCGCTTCAGCAGACTTAATGGCAGATGCCTGTATTGGCAAACCCGTAGGCGAAGCCCTAGCAATGGTGGAAAAATTCCAAACCATGATGAAAGGCGAAACCGAGTTTCCCAAAGAAAATCGCAAACTCAACGTTATGCAAGGGGTTTCCCAGTTTCCGGTCAGAATTAAATGTGCTAATCTCACTTGGCATACCCTCAAAGCCGCTTTAGAAGCAGCCAATCAACCGGAATCAGGATTTATCAGCACTGAAAGCGAAACAGAATAATGGCTTGATAGGTTTCGCCTCCAACCTGCACAATAGAGGATCTTGGACTTTCGATCGCGATTGATGGGAACCGCACTCAAATGATGTCAACAACTCTTGATTTTATCGTTGCCGCTAAATGGGCAGGTATTGCTACAGTAGCTAGTGCTGCGATCGCGGCCCTGGGCTTTTTGTTTCAGTGGGGAATTCGGTTTCGCCTGGTGGGAGTAACCGGCTTCATGGGCGTGCTAACGGCGGGTTTATTTGCGTTAGGCTTAGTCCCGTTTACCCGCACCCAAATTCCTGGATCGATCCACTATACCGTGGTGTTTGATAACGGGGGGCCCCAAGCCGTCATCGCCCTGCCCCCAGAGGTGACAGACGACCAACTGACGGCCACCTTAAAACAAGCGGCTAGCGATTTATTCTCGCCGGGACGCGTGGGACGGGGCGATACCGAACTCAGCATCCGCGCTAGAAGCCTAGTGCATCCCGATCCCAAGGTAACGCGACCGCTTTATTTTGCAGAGGTGAAGCGATCGCTGTTTAATCGAGAAGATGATACCTTAGATATCCGCATCGACTCAGAAAAATTAGCCCTAGCCCGCCAAATTGCCGGGGTAAATTTAGAGGAATCAGGAAAATCTCAACGTGAGTAATGTAGCCCAAGCATCGAGTTCGTTAATCAGTTTATGCGTTGCGCCTGCTAGAGTGGTTCGCGCTCAACAGGCGATTGAACAAGCCAGTAGCGCGATCGCCCAATTGGGCAAGCGTCCCCTGATTATTGGCGGCCATCAGACCCTAGAAGCGGTTGCAAGCCGCCTGCACGCCCCTTTAGCCGAAAAACAACTTGAATTTGCTCAAGCCTCCTACAGCCCCGATTGTAGCGAGGCTTCGCTAGCGGCCCTGCGAGAAACTGCCCGCCAGCATCGCGCCGATTTCATTATTGGCGTGGGGGGTGGAAAGGCACTCGATACGGCGAAACTGATCGCCCATCAATGTCAATTCCCGATTGTCACCATTCCCACCTCTGCCGCCACCTGTGCCGCTTGGACGGCTTTATCTAACGTCTATTCCGATGCGGGGGCTTTTCTCTACGATGTCAGCTTAGACCGCTGTCCCGATTTATTGATTCTCGACTACGATTTAGTAGGCACCGCCTCGCAACGAACCTTAGTAGCGGGAATTGGAGATGCGATCGCCAAATGGTACGAAGCCTCCGTCAGTAGCGGCCATTCCGACCAAACCTTAATTGTCGCCGCCGTCCAACAAGCCAGAATTCTCCGCGATATCCTCTTCCAAAAATCCGCCGAAGCCCTCAAAAATCCCGGCGGGGAAGCTTGGCAACAGGTGGTTGATGCCAGCGTTCTCCTCGCAGGCGTCATTGGCGGAATTGGCGGGGCGCAATGTCGTACCGTAGCAGCCCACGCCGTACATAATGGCTTAACCCATCTCCCGGCCGCCCACGATGCCTTGCATGGCGAAAAAGTCGCCTATGGCATCCTCGTACAACTGCGCCTAGAAGAAATGGTACAGGGCAATCAACTGGCTGTCACCGCCCGCCAACAGCTTCTAAAGTTTTATGACGAAATCGGCTTGCCTAAAACCCTCGAAGACCTAGGTTTAGCCCACATTACCTTAGCCGAGTTACGCCAAGCTGCCGAAGTTGCCTGTGCTACAAACTCGGACATTCATCGGCTACCATTTAAGGTTGTACCTGAACAATTAATGGCTGCGATGGTATCAACCTCGTCGTTTGTCATGAGTCATTCGTCGTCAGCAACCCCGCGAATAACCGCAGACAAAGGACAGATGGCTAAGGACAAAGGACTAAAGAATAAATGACCCTAGATTGGATTCACCCTGCCGATCGATTGCGTTCTCTTCCCCCCTATGTATTTGCTCGCCTCGACGAACTCAAAGCCCGCGCGCGAGAACAAGGGTTAGACTTAATTGACTTGGGGATGGGCAACCCCGACGGCCCGACACCGCAGCCTGTGGTCGAATCGGCGATCGCAGCCTTGCAAAATCCGGCAAACCACGGCTATCCACCCTTTGAAGGAACGGCTAATTTTCGCCGCGCCATTACCCAATGGTATCATCGCCGCTACGGGGTGAGTCTCGATCCAGATAGCGAAGCCTTACCCCTGTTGGGTTCAAAAGAAGGGTTAACCCACCTAGCGCTGGCTTATATTAATCCGGGCGATATTGTTTTAGTCCCCACTCCTGCCTATCCGGCCCATTTTCGCGGCCCGGCGATCGCGGGAGGGGTGGTACACTCGATGATCCTGAAGCCGGAGAATGACTGGCTGATCGATCTAGGGGCGATTCCTGATGAAGTGGCGCGTAAAGCCAAAGTCCTTTATTTCAACTATCCTAGCAACCCTACGGGAGCCACTGCACCCAGGGAATTCTTTGAGGAGATTGTAGCGTTTGCCCGTCGCTACGATATCTTGCTAGTCCATGACCAAGCCTATGCTGAATTAGCCTTTGATGGCTATAAACCCACCAGCTTGCTCGAAATTCCCGGCGCGAAAGAGATTGGCGTGGAATTTCACACCATGTCCAAAACCTATAATATGGCAGGTTGGCGCGTCGGGTTTGTGGTGGGCAACCGCCATATTATTCAAGGCTTGCGGACGCTGAAAACCAACTTAGATTACGGGATTTTTGCAGCTTTACAAGCGGCGGCTGAAACCGCGTTGCAACTCCCCGACCATTATCTCAAAGAGGTGCAAGACCGCTACCGCACCCGGCGAGATTTCTTGATTAACGGTTTCGCCGAATTGGGGTGGACAGTCCCGAAAACCAAGGCCACCATGTATCTATGGGTACCCTGTCCTGTGGGGATGGGTTCAACCGATTTTGCCCTAGATGTGCTGCAAAAGACTGGGGTGGTATTCACCCCCGGAAATGCCTTTGGCGTCGCCGGAGAGGGCTACGTGCGCGTGAGTTTAATTGCAGAGTGCGATCGCCTCCAAGAAGCCTTAAACCGCCTCAAACAAGCCAATATCCGCTACCAGCCCGATTTACAAGAACAACTGAGTCGTTAACGCGAACATCCCCCAAACTGAAAGGCTTGGGGGATTTGAGTTTTTAGGTTCTTGCTCATTATTTGATAGCGGGAGAGCGATCGCGCTCCCAAATGTTAAAAAGATCTGAGTAATGGATAGCCCTTCTAGGGGGACTTTTGGGTCGGATATCTTCAGTGAGGACTTTGAATCAACGTATATACATCGATCCAGACAGTCATAGATAGAATCGTTGTATGTTGAATCTCACCTACGAGTATAAACTCATTCCCACCGACGCCCAACCTTCGACCGTTGGCTATTGATGTAGCTTTGTAGAGACTCCGATGAACTCATCCCCCATCCCTGTTACTCCCGTTCGTCGCAATCGCTGGTTTGAACGACTGATTGCGATTATTGTGGCGCTTAACTTTATCCTAGTTCTCTTTGATTTAAGCTATATCCCGTGGCGCGACTTCTATTTGCACGAGTTTCCCCAGATCGTGCAGTTCTACGATCCTTACAAGGGAATTGAACCCCATCGCGAGACGCAATACTATCTACAACAGGTCGATCGCCTTGAACAACAGGTCTTGCTAACGGGTGTTGTTTCTGGGGAAACTGAAGTCTATTTAGAACAGTTGCGCGATCTGAGCCATCATTTAATTGAGGATAATCCGTTTGCGCTGGCGAGTAAGAGCGGTGCTTTAGAAAAGATGAAGAATGCGCTGCGCGATCGCACCCACGAACGATCCGCACATGTCGCTTTCGATCGCTTCTGGAGTCAGGAACACCTGCAAGCAATGGGTTGGGAGTCGGAGATTAATTTTTTTGAGGCGGATATTCGACCCCTGATTGAGACAAACTACTATCGAGGATTGGATATTAACGGTCATTTTATCGATCGCTTTTGGCAGATTGACCTGCCGTTTGTGATTCTGTTTGCTTTAGAATTCCTGAGTCGGACGTTTTACCTGAGTCGAACGCGATCGCACTTAAGCTGGTTTGATGCAATGGCGCGACGTTGGTACGATTTACCCCTGCTGTTTCCAGTGTGGCGCGGTTTGCGAGTTCTGCCAATGGCGATCCGCTTCCATCAGTCGGGTTTGGTGAATCTTGAGTCGGTGCGAATGCAGTTTAACCACGATATTGCGGTGGGTTTTGCTCAAGAGTTAACCGAAGTGGTTGGCGTACAGATGATCGATCAGATGCAGAGTTCTATTCGTCGCGGCGACTTGTTGCGCTGGCTGTTGCATCCCGAAACCCGGCGTCCTTATGTCAATATCAACAATACCAATGAAGTCAGCGCGATCGCCACTCGCTTAGTCAACCTCAGCGTCTATAATGTTTTTCCCCAAATTCAACCGGATGTGGAGGCGCTGATCCAACACAGCATCCGCACCACCTTGATCCAGTCTCCCGCCTATCAACAGTTGCAAAATGTCCCCGGCGTGAGTCACCTTCCCCAACAACTCGCCGAAAATTTAGCCAAAAATTTATATCAAACCATCTACCAAATACTGACGGCGGGTTTAGAAGATCCAGAACTGGCGGAACTCAACCGTCGGTTGGCGAAGAATTTTGGGAAGGCGTTAGAAGGAGAACTGGAAAAACCCCAACACCAAAACGAAATTCAATCGCTGTTAATCGATCTGCTCGAAGAGATTAAGATTAACTACGTCAAGAATTTGACCCTAGAGGGGATGGAACGCAGTTTAGACGAGTCTGAAAAACTGCATAAATTAACCAATTACAAATCGTGAGTTGGCTTTTTACCGATGAGTAAATAGGTGGTCATCATTCCTTTCCCTTTAATGGGGATGGAACCGCGTTGAACGAGGCTATAGCGATCGCACAAACGTTTATACGTCGTTTCTGTGACTTGGATGGAACCGGGTATTCCTTGGGATTCCATGCGGCTGGCTGTATTGACCGCATCCCCCCATAGATCGTAACTGAACTTTTTGGTACCAATCACCCCTGCGACGACGGGGCCGGTATTAATCCCAATTCGTAGCTTTAGAGGTTCGCCACAGCGATCGCTCACTTGTTGAATTTTAACTTGCATATCTAGGGCGAAGTTTGCGATCGCGGCTGCACAATCAGGTCTAGGGTTGGGAATTCCTCCTACTACCATATAGGCATCTCCAATCGTTTTAATCTTTTCTAATCCATGCTGTTCGGTTAACTGGTCAAACTCTGAAAAAATATCATTTAATAATTCAACTAATACTTCAGGAGAATACCGCGCAGACAAGGGTGTAAACCCCACGATATCGGCGAATAGAATAGTTGCTTCTGTAAACCCTTTGGCAATCTTATTCTGACCTTGTTTAAGCTGGATGGCAATCATTTCGGGTAAAATATTGAGTAATAATTTCTCCGATTTTTCCTGTTCTAACCTCAGCACGGCTTCTGCTTGTTGGCGTTGCTGAATTTCTCGATTCACCCGCTCAAAGGTTTGATTAAAGGCTGCCATTACGTCATCTAATTCGTTATTATGCCGCGAAGAAACAGCATAAAATTGTGTCATTTTATTTTCTCTATCTAGCGATTCGCCAGCCGCAATCAAATCATTTCTCAAACTTAAAATTGGATAAATGACAGCTTTGACTAAGACCAACATCATCACGCCAGTCACAAATACTGAAATAATAATCACTAAAATAAAAATGCGTCCAGTAAACGCATAAAGTTCTCGATAAACTGGACGAATATCGTTACGAACAACCAGCGTATAAGGTTGATTGAGAACCATTGCAGACCAAGCGATATCATAGCGATCGCCCTCCCGAAAGCGAACAATATCCTGGTTTGGCAGATCGGCGATCGCGATCGTTGGAGGTTCCCCCACCACCATCACTAACCGATAATTTCCCCCATAAATTGCAATCCCAACAATCTCTGTTCTATCCTTCAATTGCTCAATTTGCTGAAGCAACATCTCTTCAGAGATATTTTGCTGCTTTAACGCAATAATAGACTCTACCAAAATTTGAGCAATACTTTCCGTTTTTGCCAGTAACTCGCGTTCGCGACGAGCATAAGACGGAACTAAAATAATGGCTTCAATTGAAATAATGCTCGCAAAGATCCAAAGCGCCAATTGACGCGATAACCGAGAAATCAAGAGATTTCTAAATTTTGGTAATTTATTCATTCAACCGATCGCTGAGGAAGAACAGGCTAGCAATACACTAGAATTCCAGACGCAACTCGATCCACCCAACCTGTCAACAGCTTACGCGAAGAAACCCAATTTCTGGTTACTGACTCAGGTGCGTAAGTTCCGAGATATCTCATTTTAAACTCACCGTCCCCGCTTCGAGGGCAACAGTTCTAAGATATGTAAGGAACGAGCAACATTAAGCCAACCATGCAGTATCGAAGATTTGGGCGTACCGAATTATCAATGCCAGTTTTTTCCTGTGGGGGAATGCGGTATCAGTACAAAAGGCAAGATACCCCGCGTTGGCGCATTCCTCGCGACAGTCAGCAAAACCTAGAAAAGACCATTGCGCGATCGCTCTCAGTTGGAATCAACCACATCGAAACCGCTAGAGGGTATGGTACCTCAGAAATCCAACTGGGGAGTATTTTACCCAAACACCAGCGCGATCGCCTGATTGTTCAAACCAAAGTCGGCCCCAACGCCGATCCTAAAGAATTTCGCCGCAACTTAGAAAAATCCCTCGCCAATCTTCGGCTAGACTCCATCGACCTTTTAGGCATCCACGGCATTAACACCCTGGAAAACCTGCATCATACCATCCGTCCCGGCGGATGTTTGGATATTGCGCGTCAACTCCAAAACCAAGGTAAAATCCGCTTTATCGGTTTCTCAACGCATGGCCCCACCGATATCATCATCCAAGCCATTGAAACCGACCAATTTGACTACGTTAACCTGCATTGGTACTACATCAATCAAACCAACTGGCCAGC
Organism: Desertifilum tharense IPPAS B-1220; assembly: GCF_001746915.1. Lineage (NCBI taxonomy): Bacteria > Bacillati > Cyanobacteriota > Cyanophyceae > Desertifilales > Desertifilaceae > Desertifilum > Desertifilum tharense. The sequence goes on along the minus strand of NZ_MJGC01000119.1, from coordinate 2,312 downwards.
CATTGAAGCCGCCAAACGCCACGATATGGGCGTCTTTATCATCAGTCCCTCTGATAAAGGGGGAATGCTCTACAACCCTCCCCAACGCCTGGTAGAATTGTGCGATCCGCTCAGTCCAATGGTGTTTAACGACCTCTTTTGTCTGAGTCAACCCCAAGTCCATACCCTTAGCATCGGCGCGGCGCGTCCGACTGACTTTGACGAACACCTCAAAGTTTTACCCCTATTAGACCGGGCTGATGAAATTTTACCCCCGATTGTGGCCCGGTTAGCGCAAGCCGCGTGCGATCGCTTGGGCGAAGACTGGATGAAAACCTGGGATATCGGTTTACCGCAACACCACGAAACCCCAGGTAACGTAAATATTCCCGTTATCCTAGGCTTGCGAAATTTAGCCTTAGCTTACGACTTGGTTGATTTTGCCAAATCTCGTTACAACTTACTCGGAAATGGCGGACATTGGTTTCCCGGACAAAAAGCCGACTGCATCGACGAGTTAAATCTGCGTTCCTGTCTAGCCAATAGTCCCCATGCTGATATTATTCCATCCCTACTCAAAGAAACGCATGAACTTTTAGGCGATCGCGAAATCAAGCGCATTTCTCAGTCTTGAAGAGTGCTGAGTGTAAAGTGCTGAGTGCTGAGTGGGATTCTTAGTGCTGAGTGTAAAGTGCTGTTGCTTTAGCTTCTGCGAAGCAGTGTACTGAGTGGGAATAGAGTACGGAGTTACAACAAAGTGCTGAGTCTAATGTGCTGAGTTCCGAGAACTATAGTAATAAGTCAGTATTTTCCCCTTCTTCCCCAACTCCTAACTCCCAACTCCCAACTCCCTTCTTCCCCCCATCTCCCCATCCCCCCATCCTCTTCTTCCCCAACTCCTAACTCCCAACTCCCAACTCCCTTCTTTCCCCCCATCCTCTCCCCCACTCAGGGAGTTGACTACACCGAGGCAAATTGGGCGGGGTCTTGATCGCGGCGGTGTTTGAGGGGCATAGGGGGGCCTTGGCGCGATCCGACTTGGGAGGCGGTCTTTTCTAGGGCTTCCCGCAGGCGTTTGGCGGCGTAGATTGACATATCGCGGGGGACGTTAATGCGATCGCGCAAATAACGCAAACCCAGATCCGACTCTGGCGGTGGCGTGCAAACCTCGCCTGTCATCATTGTTGTTAAAGCACAGCGCAATGCTTCATCAAACGCTGCATCATCCATTGGGTTTACTCGGATAATATTAGCGCGATGCTTCAGAACCCGGTACAACGCCTCAGCGCGAGAGTTTTCGGGTTCTGGATACTTGACATCGGGAAGCCCAAACCACGGCCCATTATCCACCCGCGCCTTATTTTCCAGCATTTGGGGTTCCCCATTCTCATAACATCCTCCCATCTGGGGCGGTAAGTCGTGGGCGTGGGTGTGGAAGTCGCTTTGCGTTCCCCGATAGGTGGATCGAGTTTCCATTGCATCAAACCAAGCCGACAAGCGGGGGTTTTCTTCTCGCAAGGAGTAGCCTTTGTAATAGTACAAACTGGCGTTCATCCGTTCCACATAGGGCGTAAAGATCGCATCCACTGTGCCAAACTTCTCCAGAAAGTAGGGGCCTGGCGTTTGGGCGAGGGCTTCTTCAACTTTAGCCACCACTGCGGTAAACTGTTCGCGGTTTTGCTGTTCTTGGCGCGAGGAAACTGCGGGATAGCATAACCAGGTACACCAAGCCCGAAATAATAGCCGTTCCAGCCGTCGCAGAGAAAGAACGGTGCGGTCTTCTAAGCTTTGTTCTAATGGCCCAAAGGTTTGCTCTAGGGCGAGTAAAATATAATCGCTTTCGGTAATCAGTCGCCCATCTAACTCTAGGGCGGGTAACATCCCAGAAGGGACTTTGCGCTTATACCAGCTTTCTTTTTCCCCATAGCAAAACATGGTGACTTTTTCGATCCGGTAGGGAATGCGCTTTTCTTCTAGCCACAGCCACACTTTTTGGCAATAGGGACACCAAGCATGATTATCGCGGTAAAGTATCACCCGCACGTCAGTTTCTGATTGACCAAACAACCGCAACCGCGCCTGGGCATTAGTTGGCCCATTGATAGGATCGAGTTGAAAGTCTGTAAGGTTTTCCAGTTCTATCCAGGTAAGAGGGGCCATTTTAGTGCTGAGTGCTGAGTGCTGAGTGCTGAGTGCTGAGTGCTAAGTGCTAAGTGCTGAGTGCTGAGTGCTGAGTATTGAGTGCTAAGTGATAACAACAGTATAAACTGCTGTCTCCCCATCCCCCCATCTCCCCATCTCCCCATCCCCCCATCTCCCCATCCCCCCATCTC
>NZ_MJGC01000118.1 GCF_001746915.1 Desertifilum tharense IPPAS B-1220 | reverse complement strand
TTGGGGAAGAAGGGAGTTGGGAGTTGGGAGTTAGGGGTTGGGGAAGAAGGGAGTTGGGAGTTGGGAGTTAGGGGTTGGGGGAAGAAGGGAGTTGGGAGTTAGGGAGATTAAAGGTAAAGCGGCTATTGCTCTAGGCACACTGAGAACTCAGCACTTCCTTTCCTACTCAGCACTCAGCACTTTACACTCAGCACTCTCCTTGGGGAATTGTCAAGTTGTTTAAAGTTTCACCTCCTTTTGCATCAGGCGGCTCAGGCACTGCGGTAAACTAACTTTGACTCTGTGGATGCAACACTTTTACGTGTTTAACACTTGTTGGGAGTTATATTTACAATGTCTCATTCAGTCAAAATCTACGATACTTGCATCGGTTGCACTCAGTGCGTTCGGGCCTGTCCGACAGACGTTCTGGAAATGGTTCCTTGGGACGGCTGCAAAGCGGGTCAAATCGCATCCTCGCCTCGCACGGAAGACTGTGTAGGCTGCAAGCGCTGTGAAACGGCTTGTCCTACGGACTTTCTCAGCATCCGCGTTTACCTGGGTGCTGAAACTACGCGTAGCATGGGTCTAGCCTACTAAGCCTGGTTTAGACGCGATTATCAATGCGTTTTATATCCTTTTGAAGAGAAAGCGCCCTGCTTTCTCTTTCTTTTTTGGGCTTTGCGGATGCGGGGAAATTTGAATTGTAGAGCTAAGATATGCAATCATCACCCTCGATAGCGATCGCCAGCAGGTTGTGAATACAGCCATTGACAACTAACTTAGGGTCGCTGTGGATAGTACCGGGTGCATGATTGACACTCCTCGGCGTAAACGCACGAGGATTCTTGGTTCAACGAATCCACTTAACACACACAGGTTGCCCTGTCTATGCCAGAGATGATTTTCTCCCCAAGCGTTTTACTCCATTACAGAAGCCTGTTTGGGTATGCCCTACCCTACAGTTCAAAACCTCAAAGTGTTGGTTTCTCTGTACTTGTTGCTTGAAGTTTTTACCTGTGCAAGCTTTCCTGCACAGAACCCCATAACTTCAGTTTTCAAGGTATGTTGCCTGACGGCGACTGGGTTTTTAATGTGGTTGATTACCCTTGCCACAGGCTAATTCTATCAGCAAGTCGCCCTACAAGGGCGAGGCTTTAAACCCAATTTTTTCGGTAACGTCTACAATCAGATATCCGAACTGAACCCATCCCGGCGAACATGAGGAGTAGAGCGTCAAATGTGTGGAATTGTTGGTTATATCGGCACCCAAGTTGCTAGCGAGATTTTACTGTCTGGTTTAGAAAAACTGGAGTATCGCGGCTATGACTCCGCAGGTATTGCTTTGATTTGGGAAGGACAAACCCAAACTATTCGCGCCAAGGGGAAACTAAACAACCTCCGCGAGAAGTTAATGGGGGTGGATATTCCCGCAAGAGTTGGAATTGGACATACCCGTTGGGCAACGCATGGTAAACCGGAAGAATATAACGCCCATCCGCACATGGATACGGCGATGCGGGTGGCGGTCGTGCAAAATGGGATTATTGAAAACTACCGCGAATTACGGGAAACGCTGAAAGCGAAAGGACATCAGTTTCGTTCGGATACCGATACGGAAGTGATTCCGCATTTAATTGCAGAGTATTTGAAAAGCGTTGATGGTTCTGGGGGTTCGCCCTTTTTAGAAGCGGTACGCCAAGCGGTGAATGAGTTAGAAGGGGCATTTGCGATCGCAGTTGTCTGTGCAGATTACCCCGATGAACTCATTGTCGCCCGTCAGCAGGCTCCTTTGGTACTAGGATTTGGTCAAGGTGAATTTTTCTGTGCTTCCGATACTCCGGCATTAATTCCCCACACTCGCGCAGTTCTGCCATTGGAAAATGGCGAATTAGCCCGTTTAACTCCCCTAGGGGCAGAAGTTTACAGCTTTGGGGGCGAACGAGTCCAGAAATATCCCCGTACCCTGAATTGGAACCCGGTGTTAGTGGAAAAACAAGGGTTCCGGCATTTTATGCTCAAGGAAATCTACGAGCAACCGGGGGTGGTTCGTACCTGTTTAGAAGCCTATCTCAATCCCGACTGGGAAGCCAACCAAGAATCGCCGATTAAACTAGGCTTACCCGAACATTTCTATCAAGATTTAGAACAAGTGCAAATTCTGGCTTGCGGTACCAGTTGGCACGCGAGTTTAGTGGGTAAGTATTTGCTAGAACAGTTAGCAGAAGTTCCCACAATGGTGCAATATGCCTCAGAGTTTCGCTACGCACCGCCCCCAATTACAGCCAATACGCTTACCATTGGCGTAACGCAGTCTGGAGAAACCGCCGATACCCTAGCGGCGCTGGCGATGGAACAGCAACGCCGCAGCGGTAAGACTTCGCAATATCAAGCGCGCCTGTTGGGAATTACCAACCGTCCAGAAAGTTCCCTAGCGCAGATGGTAGCGCAAATTATTGATACCCATGCGGGAATTGAAATTGGCGTGGCGGCGACGAAGACGTTTGTAGCGCAGTTGATGGCGTTTTACTTCCTGGCGTTAGATTTAGCCTACCGTCGCCAAACCCTACCACTAGAGAGAATTGCAGAAATTATTGCAGGTTTGCGCCAACTCCCGGCGGAGGTGGAACTGATTTTAGAAAGTCAGGAACGCTATATTGAGGAGTTGGCTCACGAGTTTAATGAGACGCAAGACTTTATTTTCCTCGGACGCGGGATTAATTTCCCCATCGCCTTAGAAGGGGCGCTGAAACTCAAGGAAATCAGCTATATTCACGCTGAAGGCTATCCGGCTGGGGAGATGAAACACGGCCCGATCGCGCTATTAGATGCTAAGGTGCCTGTAGTGGCGATCGCAATGCCCGGTAGTCTCTACGAAAAGGTGTTATCCAATGCCCAAGAAGCCAAAGCCAGAGATGCGCGCTTAATTGGGGTAACGCCCAAAGATGTCCCCCAAGCCACGGAAATCTTTGACGATCTCCTCCCCGTTCCCAAGATGGAAGAGCTACTCTCGCCCATTCTAACGGTCATTCCTCTGCAATTACTCGCCTACCACATTGCCGCACGCCGAGGCCTCGATGTGGATCAACCCCGCAACCTCGCCAAGTCTGTCACCGTAGAATAACGCGATTCTCCCTCAGTTGGTTTAACTGAGGGATTTTCAAACAATATGCGATCGCACATCTGTGAAACCGTTGTAGGCGTGCAGGTTTCTACAGTGCTATTGAAATTTAGGGTAAATCATGTCATCTCTGACTTCATTCAGCATTCGCCAGCTTACATCCCATGACGTGGCTTTAATGGAAGCGATGTTGTCAACCTTTGGCGAGGCGTTTGATGAAGAAGAAACCTATGGTGCGGCTCGTCCTAGTCAAGCTTATCTCCAGCGTTTGCTAGGTAAGGATGATTTTATCGCGATCGCAGCATTGAAGCATGAATCGGTTGTGGGGGGTCTTGTTGCGTACGAACTCCAGAAATTTGAGCAGGAACGCAGTGAAATCTATATTTACGATCTGGCTGTCGCAGCAGCACATCGGCGCAAGGGTATTGCGACAGCATTAATTAAGGAACTTCAGAAGATTGCTGTAACGCGTGGAGCTTACGTTATCTTTGTGCAAGCCGACATCGGTGATGCACCTGCGATCGCACTTTATGAAAAGCTAGGGGTTCGTGAAGACGTGTTGCATTTCGATATTGCAGTTCCACAATGAAATTGAGTAAATCACCTTCGATGCCAAACGCCTACGCAGGAAGTGCAATTGTTAAAAGCAATGATACGACTTGCCACACCTCTCATGATGCCAAGCAATCAATGTTTTTGCTAATCCTGTTTTGAGAAATATAGGATGAAAGAATATGACCTCCAAAAAATACTACGCTGTTTTTAAAGGGAGAAAAACAGGTCTATTTACAAGCTGGTCAGATTGTGAAGAACAGATCGCTGGATTTAGTGGTGCATCCTATAAAAGTTTTAAAACTAGATATGAAGCTGAAGTGGCATTAGGATTCATCGATTCGGGAATCCTTTTTCCTATTGAACAAAAGGAACTGAAGGGCAAGGAAACACAAAACTTAGTACCTGCAAACGAGTTAATCGTAAACAGTGTCTGTGTTGATGCTTCATGCATTGGTAATCCTGGTGATGTTGAATATAGAGGCATGTACACAGCAACACGCGAAGTTATTTTTCACAAAAAACCGATGCACAATGGCACCAATAACCTTGGGGAATTTTTAGCTATTGTTCATGCTCTGGCTCATCTTAAGAATCAAGGTAGCAATCTCCCCATTTATTCTGACTCAGAGACAGCTATGATTTGGGTCACACAGAAAAGAGTACGAACAAAACTGGAAAGAACGAGCAACAACGAAGAGATATTTAATTTAGTGGAAAGAGGATTAAAGTGGTTAGAGAATAATCAGTATACCAATCCTATTTTGAAGTGGAATACAAGATATTGGGGTGAAATTCCTGCTGATTTCGGTCGCAAGTAAGTTGTAAATGTCTCAGTAACGAGTTGGCAAGCGCGATCGCCCTCACTCCTCAAAAGCATGGGAAAGATATTCTGCCAAAACTAACCGATACCCACCCACCTCGATAGGTTCTCCGGGTTGGAAGGGGGGAAACTCTAGCGAGTCTAAACTTGCCTGAAGTCTTGGGGAAGGTTGGCGCAGACAAGTGACTAAGGCGACATCAAAACGACACGCACAGTTCGCCAGGTGAGGGTTTTCGGCTAAAAATAACTCGGCGGCTTTCCAGAGTTTAGCCTGTTTTTTGGCATCCACTGCCAGTAACCCGTTAACATCCCAACTTCCTAGAGTGCGGGTTTTGACTTCCACAAAGGCTAAACCTTCTGGGAATTGAGCAATAATATCCAATTCTCCCCAATAACAGCGCCACCGTTGATGGAGAATGGTCCATCCTTGCTGTTGCAACCACGCCGATACGAGTTGTTCGCCCAGTTTACCCAGGTTTGGCGACACTTTTGATGAGGATGGGCGGACTTTGTTGGATAATGATGGGTTGGTGTTGGATGTATTCATAGCGGCTATTAACAGGACAGCTACACTAAGATTTTAAAAGAGCGATCGCCTCAACCCGCTTTAAACCGGGAGCCAGATCGGGCGGCTTCAGGTACGATTGAGGTAGAAATTGTATAGTTTGCATCATTTAACCCGATGAGTCGTCAACAGTTCTCCAAACGCTTATCTGCCTTCGTCTGCTTGATGGCGATCGCGCTTTTCTCGATCGTGGCGATCGCGGTTAATGTCCCCCCTGCCTATGCTAGAGACTTAACATTCAATAAGCAGGCGCTAGTTAACGAAGATTTCTCCAACCAAGATTTAACCAAAGCCAGTTTTACTAAAGCAAATCTCCGGGGAAGCGACTTTTCTCACTCCGATCTACGCGGGGTGAGTTTGTTTGGCGCAAGTTTGGTTTACGCTAATCTTGAAGGAGCCGATCTCAGAAATGCTACCTTAGATACCGCACGCTTTAATAGAGCAAATTTAACCAATGCTTTGTTAGAAGGCGCTTACGCATTTAATGCTACCTTTGACGGTGCCACCATTGATGGTGCAGATTTTACCGATGTGCTGTTGCGCGAAGATGCACACGCAGTATTGTGCGACTTAGCCACAGGCACCAACCCAGTGACGGGGAGAAATACTCGCGATACTTTATATTGCGATTAATCCGCTCTCAAAATCCATTATCGCTGCGCGAAATAAGGTAGGTAAATTTTTTCGGAACCTTTAACCGCGCAGCGAGTCCTTTCCCGTTCTCACTTTTGACTCTTTCACGCATTGCTTTTCATCTTCTGCGAAATCAATGTTATCTGGAAATACAATATATTTAGGCGATCGCGCCTGCTATCCTAAACGATTACAGGAGAAAAACCCGAAATCATGAAAGGTTACATTCAAGGACAAAGTATTATTCTTACCCAACCTTTACCAGACAATATTAAGGATGGGGATGAAGTGGAAATCTCTGTCTCTGTTATTCCTCATCAAAAATATCCCTTCCCTACCTTCGATCTGCAAATAAACGATGAATCTCTTAAAAGAGAAAAGGTTTATGAGTCAGATTAGGGTATTTTTCGATACCAATGTCTTAGTTTATGCTCACGATCGATCTGCTAAATATCACCTTCACTCAGCAGAACTTCTCAAAATGGCTGTTGAATGTAAAATTCAAGGTGTACTTGCAGAGCAAAATCTAATTGAGCTATACAGGATTCTAACTAATCCCACAGCGATGAAAGGTCAAGCTTTAACTTCATCTCAAGGTGAAAATTTAATTAAAAAAACTTATTTGGAAAGCGTTTTTGAAATTGTTTATCCCGTTCGTTCTACTGTGGAGAAAAGATTACAAATAGCCGTTCAGGGAAATTTTATTTCAGCAAGAATTTTTGATATTAGGTTAGCTGTTTTGATTTCAGAGGCAGATATTAATTATTTTGCAACTTATAATATTAGCGATTTTCAAGGAATAATTGGTTTAACACCTTGGACTCCAGAGCAAATCATAGAGGCTTTATCAAGCTAGTTTTCTAAAACAATAGCAATTAATTTCTGAGTGCGATCGCAAACAATTTTCTGAATTATCCAATCCAAGGTAATTGGACTAAATCTGCGAATTTGGTATGACGCATTTTATCTAATTCAGCAATGCGCTGTTTGGCGCGAGTTAACTCTTCTCCGTAATATTTCCAACCTTCTGGATCGAGTTTGCGATCGGTTTTTTGCCACCTTAAAAGCGCGTAACGCGAGACTTTCTCACACATAACGCGTTCCATACAGGCAACAGAAGCTTGTACAGCCAGTGGAGTGCGATGAATATCGAGTTTTGTCTTTTCATCTAAATAAAATAGATGAGAGATTTTACTGTTCTGTTCGGGAAACTGTATGTAATGGTTTTGTAGTTTTTCTAAAAGTTCTAAAGAATCTAACTCTAATTGTTCTTGAACCGCTTGGATTTGAATCCAAAGAAATTGATGTGTTGCAATTTCAAAGTTTAATTGTGCTTGCTGCAAAGCATTAATGATTTCACTTCGATATTCTGGACAATGTAAATAGGCTTTGAGAATTAAAGTTTCGGCTTCAATTAGTAACTTTTGCTCGGAACTGACAGGAACTGTTACTTCAACTGCAATTTCTTCTGAAGAATTGGTGTATTTACGTCTTTGAAAACGTTTAACTTGAGCAATCAATTCTTGTGCAATGGTAGGACGCAAACGCACATCGCCACCGCTTAATAAGTTTGCACAGCGTTCGGCGTAATAGGTGCGCGTCATGCTATCAACAATTTGACAGAGCAATTTAACAATTGCTTTCACGGCTTGTTGATATTGTTCGGCTTGTTTGAGGTCTTTTCCTTGGATGGTTTGCTCAATTTGCCAATCTAACCACAGCGGCGCATTTTCTACGAGTTCTTGATAGGGTGCAGCCGTACCGGAAAGGCGTAAATATTCATCTGCATCTTTTCCGCCGGGAAGGTTGAGAATGCGGAGTTGCACTTGTCCTTTATAGGCTAAATCTGCAACTTCGCCAATAGCTCTTTCTGTGGCTTGAATTCCGGCTTTGTCAGCATCAAAATTGAAGATAACTTGTTTAGAGTCGGTGTAGCGTAAAAGCTGGCGGATTTGATCGCTGCTGAGTGCGGTTCCGAGGGAGGCGACAACGTTAGTAATTCCAGCGGCGTGAAGTGCGATCGCATCAAAGTATCCCTCAACTACCACTACTCGATCTTGCTTAGAAATGGCATCTTTCGCCTTATCTAAAGCAAACAGGGTTTTCCCCTTATCAAATAACTCTGTTTCTGGAGAATTGAGATACTTCGGCTGTTCGTCTGCTAGGGTACGACCTCCAAACCCAATGATACGGCCTTGGGTGTCGTGGATGGGAATCATGAGGCGATCGCGAAACCGATCGTAATAGCCGCTTCCCTTCTGACGCGGAACCACTAACCCCGCCTGTTCCACCAATTGCACAGAATAGCGCTTTTGTTCCACCAAGTACCCATACAGCGTTTCCCAACCCGCCGGCGCATATCCCAGTTGAAAGGCTTGGATCGTGGTTTCGCTGAATTCGCGAGTTTCCTTCAGATAGGTTAGCGCCGTTTTCCCAATATCCTGACGCAAGGCGTGTTGATAGAAACTCGCCGCCAATGCCAAAATCTCATAGAGTTGTTCGCGTAGGGATAACTGGCGTTGTAATTTCTCTCTGGCTTCCGGTTCTAAGGTTTTTACCGGAACTTGATAGCGTCTCGCCAGATCCAACACGACATCTGTAAACGACTGCTTCCCCAACTCCATTAGAAAGGTAATCGCATTTCCCCCCGCGCCGCAACCAAAGCAGTAATACATCTGTTTGGAAGGACTGACGGTAAAACTCGGTGACTTTTCTTCATGGAAGGGACATAACCCCGCTAAGTCTTTCCCTTGCTTGCGAAGTACCACCCGTTCCGAGATGATATCGACAATATCAACTCGGTGTTTAATTTCGTCGATGGTGTCAGGGTGGAGTTTCAGCGAGTTCATAGGGAGGCGATCGATCGGGAGGTTCTACTTATTCTCAGGCTAGCGATCGCGATCTGGCAACTCACCATCAATGAGTTCTCCATCTGCCAACTCGTAGCGGGGATTGTGGGAATATTGAGCTAGGAAGGTTTCAAAGGTTAAAAGCGTTGGGTGGGTGTAAGTCATCGGAAACTTCCAATCGTTCCCTGCATCCTAATCTCTAAAATCTATCTCTAGCAAGCTGCCGTTGTAGGATGAGGCTGCCAAACTCAGAATAGTTTGAGCGATATTTCTAAGATTTTATGAGAACTCAGCTATTTTCCCTGATTTCTACGATCCGCGTGGTTGGGTTGGCGATCGCAGCTTTCGCGATGTGGCTGTTTGCTACCCTCGCCGAGGATGTGTTAGACAAGGAAACCCATGCGCTAGATACTGCTATTTTACTGGCTTTACAACGCATTCATACTCCCTTGCTCGACCAAGTGATGGAGGGAATCACGTTTTTGGGAGAACCGGATGTGTTGCTGGTGGTTTCTCTGCTGTTAGGGGGTATTTTGTTGTGGCGCAACCATCGTTCCCAAGCCACGATTTTAGCGATCGCTGGAGTGGGTGCTGTGGGTCTAAACTATTGGTTAAAGATTCTGTTTGCTAGAGATCGTCCGGCGCTATGGGATCGGGTGATTGATGTCCGATTTTATAGTTTTCCTAGCGGTCATGCGATGATCTCGTTTGCGATCTATGGTGCGATCGCCTATTTAGCTATTACCCATTATCCCCGTTGGCGCTGGCTAATTATCACGTTTACCAGTTTACTGATTTTGGCGATTGGTTTTAGCCGCTTATATTTTGGCGTTCACTGGCCGACTGATATTGTAGCAGGCTACACGGCGGGGTTAATTTGGTTGATTGCTTGCATCTTCAGCCGAGAGGTTTGGCGTACCTACAGAGGCTTAGAACAATCTCCTACAGAACAAATGAAGTCTTCTTAAGAAGCGGTTGGGGGTTAAAGAGTATTGGGTAGTGGATGCGAATGCGATCGCCATTAGCGCGTTTAATCTTACTCAATCCTCTAACCTGAGACTGCAACAGCCTCTAGTTCTATCGGGATTAGGAGTTGTTTGGGTTGAAGAGATTCTGAGACGTTCCCAAACTGAGGATGATGGAGCAATTATTCGTCGTCTAATCAACCGATTTATGACCTAGATCGGAGCGTTCTGAGAGAGGGCGATCGCGATTAGGTAAAATTAGCTTCTGCAAACTTGCATTTTGGGTTAATTGTAGCACTCGCCCCTTCTTCCAGTAAACCCCCAATGCTCCTAAAATCAAGCCTGTACCTTGGATGAGATAGGCGATACTAAACGCATTTACAGCACCCTCTATATTGAGTTCTCCTACTCCATAAAAGGCTTGTTGCACGAACCACCAAAACAAGAAAAATAAAGCGGGTAACTCGATGGGGATAAAGACAATAATGAGTGGTAAAATTGTTTCAATCTTTGCCTTGGGGAAGCAGAGAAGGTAAGCGCCTAAAATAGCTGCGATCGCGCCATTGCTACCCACTAACGGCGTTGTTAAGTTGGGTTCTGCTAAAATCTGGAGAATTCCTACTAAAAAGCCGCTTCCCAGATACAAACCCAGCAAGTTTCCCCAACCTAAAACACTCTCGACTCGCCTCCCGAAAACCCATAGATAGATGAGATTCCCTAAAATTTGGGTGTAGCTGCTGTGGAGAAATAAAGCTGGAAAGATACCCCCAATGGACATTACCAGGAAAAACCACGCCGCCGGGTTTCCACTCGAAACCGCATCGCTAAATATCTGGGTGACTTGTGCGGGGATAATTCCCCAATTGAGAATGACTTCGCTGAGTTTTCCCGCAAATTCTAGCTGGATTTCCCATAAAAATAAAGCGACATTGAACCCAATTAGACCATAGACTAGAAATGGCGTTCGCGGGGGCGGCAATCGATCGCGAATGGGAATCATTTTTATCTTTTCCTCGACTACCTACGTTAGCGAATTCCGCAAGCATCTCTAGGTTTAACGGGTAAGACTCGCTATTGTTGAGAATCAAAAACTCTCGATGGGATAGAATGAACCACCTGGTTGACTGACAATCAAAATAGTCGCTTAGTTAAGGTACATAACCCTGGCTGCTGTTGGGCTAGCGTAACCCAACCTACGACTCTCGATGGGATAGAATGAACCACCTGGTTGACTAACAATCAAAATAGTCGCTTAGTTAAGGTACATAACCCTGGCTGCTGTTGGGTTACGCTAACGCTAACCCAACCTACGACAGTGTATGACGTTCAGCAGTGAGCGTTCAGTTAATCAGATTAACCCCTGTACCCTAAAAATCTGGAGGTGCGAGTTTCCTCCAGATTAACCCAAAGTTATGCTCAATCGCGATTAATCGGTATACTTATCTAACGCGCCGCTAAACTCTTCATAGGGTTTTGCACCAATCACGGTTTCAGCGAGTTCGCCTTGTTTGAAAATCATCACGGCGGGGATGCTGCGAATTCCAAAGCGTTTGGCGACAGCCTTATTCGCATCGAGATCCAACTTGAACACCTTAGCGCGATCGCGATAATCTTCAGCTAACCGATCGATGAGCGGGGCCACTAATCTGCATGGGCCGCACCAGCTTGCCGTACAGTCTACCACCAATAACGACTCGTTTTCTAAAAGAGTATCAAATTCTGCTTCGTCTTGAATATAGGTAGCACTCATGGGACATTCTCGTAAAGAAAGTATTATCTCATACAGCGGTGACAGCCCGTTATGCAGCAGCAGAAGTCAGTTGACCATCTTCCAAGCGCACGATCCGATCGGCAATATCTAAAATCCGGTTATCGTGAGTCACCAGCAGAATCGTGCAACCTTGCTCCTTTGCTAATTTTTGCATTAAATCCACCACTTCTCGCCCCGACTTGCTATCTAAGGCGGCGGTAGGTTCGTCAGCTAAGACAATTTGGGGATGGCTAACCAACGCCCGCGCGATCGCCACCCGTTGTTTTTGACCGCCCGATAAATCTTCGGGATAATAATGAAGGCGATGCCCTAACCCCACAACTTCCAGCATTTGCGCCGAACGGGTTTTCATTTCCGCTTTGGGGAGGTGACGGTGCAATTCTAACCCCATTTGCACGTTTTGCAGGGCGCTTAAACTGCGGTGTAAATTATGGGCTTGGAAGATATACCCGGTTTTGCGCCTTGCTTGTACCAGTTGTTCCGAGGAAGCATTGCACATTTCTTGGTTCAAAAGTTGCAAGCTACCCGACTGGGCAGAACGCAAGCCACCAATTAAGGTTAAAAGGGTAGTCTTCCCCGAACCAGAGGGACCTGTCATAATCACAATTTCCCCAGAACTGATTTCCAGGTTAATGTCGGATAGGACTTGCTTGCGGAGTTGACCTTTGCCAAAGTAATGATCTAAATGGGCGATCGCGATCGCAGTGGTGGATGTTGGATGGGTGAGGGTGGTGTTCACGGTTGGGTGAAGAGGGTGGGGGAAGAAGGGAGTTGGGAATTGGGAGTTAGGGGTTGGGGAAGAAGGGAGTTGGGAGTTGGGAGTTAGGGGTTGGGGAAGAAGGGAGTTGGGAGTTGGGAG
>NZ_MJGC01000117.1 GCF_001746915.1 Desertifilum tharense IPPAS B-1220 | reverse complement strand
ACAAGACCACTGTTTGAGGTACTTATTCTTCAGCATCGTTGTTGTCTACCTCCACTGGTTCTACACTTAATTTTCTCCTGATTGTTGATGAGCACTCACATCTACGTTATAAACCTACACCTGTCAGAGGTGGGGAGGTGGGGGGAAAAGAGTGCTGAGTTGAAAGTGCTGTTGTGCTAAATTCCGTTTAGCCATCTTCTCTGGCTAGCTTCCGTGCAACCGCGTGCTGAGTAGGAAAAGGAGTTCGCTTGTGCCATAGCTTGCACGTCGAGTGGCAGTATTGCGAGTAGATATCGAGAACAATAGCCAATTCACCTTACATTCCCCCCATCCTCCCATCCCCCCACCCCCCCATCCTCTTCTTCCCCAACCCCCAACTCCTAACTCCCAATTCCCTTCTTCCCCCCCATCTCTAATTGGCAATTTCGGTCTTATTGGCGATGGAAATGAAGGCGATTTTGGCGTTGGGGTCAAAGGTGGTGGTTTCGCAGTAGCCGGAAGGGGCGGATTCGCAATGGGCGGCTTGCTTGTTAATCCATTGATATTCGCCTGCGGCTTGTCCTTGTTGTCCTTGTACCCAGAATCCCATTACAGCATCAGCGGTTTCGGGATGTTGTTGAAATTCGGCATATTCTGCATCGGGGGAGAAGTAAAGGTTGACATCGCCGTAGGCTTGGGTTGCTTCTGCGAGGGAACTTCCGGGCTTGATCCCGCTGGCGGTGCTGTAGCGCGAATGATTGGTTAGAATCAATTCAATCGCGGCATTGTCTGGGGGAAGTTCGTTGCTTAAGGGCGCATTGGTGACGAAGTAAAATAGATCTTCGTTGCTTTGAGTGAATGCGATCGCAACTGGAATGTCCGGTAAGGGAGTGACGCGATAAGTGGCTTGGGGATATTGTTGTTTTAATTCTCCAAAGGTCATCCCTAAGCGAACTGAACCGATTTGAGAGGGGGTAATTAATGTCTCTTCTGAAGGCTTGGGGGTTCTATCGGTCGTAATTTCTTCAGTGGGGCCCGGAGATTGGGTAATATTGTCTGGGGTGCTTATTCCCGAACAACTGGCGATTAATAATACTGAGAATACAGCGCCTAAAGTTTGATAATTGAGTTTCATATTTGCAGACCTTTTAATTTCTACTCTGCTTCTATTTTGAAAGGTTTAAGGCTAGTTTTAGAGGCGTCTATGCCAGTTTCCGATGAGACACACCAGGTTTGCTCGCGGAAACGAGAAATCTAACTGGATTAAGTCAACAGGGCAGAGATTATGTTGAGGAAATTTTAACTTTAGCAGGTCTGCGGAGGTCTGTAAGCCAAGCGTATCAACAGATAGGGTTATTAGGTTCTGTTGATTTAGGGTGAGGATTTAGGTTAATATCGCTGCTGGCAATTGTTTCTAAGTTTCTGAGACGTTGCTCTATTTGGTCGAGTTTTTGTTGCTGGATAAGGGTTTGAGATTCTTTCTCGGAACGCCAAATACAGGCGGTTCCCCCGGCTGCACCTGATAAAACGACTATGGGCAGAAATAAATTACTTCTTAAGGGAGAGAAAATTAAGCACAAGCCTAGCATTCCGGTTGCATAAGACCAGATTTTTTGGGTGCTGATGAGGCGAATATCTTGTGGTGTCGCGGAATTAGAGGATGCCACGTTAGCCATGATGTTTAGGGAGACACGTCAGGTTTTTAAACTGTCACAAGACGATTAGACTGGGCTGGAGTGGAGTGGGTTCCTGGCGGTTGATTTCGCTTTCATACTTGTCTGGAAGCAGGAAAAATTGAATTCTGAGAAAGATGTAAAGAAGTGTTAAGGATAATTTATAAAAAAATGTTGCAGTTTTTTGCGGAATGTTGCTAAGGTGTGCTGGAGAGTCATCTGTGGTCAACGCTTATTTTTGAGGAGATTATGCCTCTATGCTCTACAACCAACGTATTTCTTTGACCATTGTCTGAAGGCCAGACAACCGCGTCAGGTATTTTGAGTTCCCCCCTAGGATGCTGTTGCTAATCCTTCGAGAAATATCTGGCTTTTTGGTATTTGATGGCGGCCTTTGATCTCAAAGTTTTTATTTGTCTCATCGCACGTACCTACCGAGATTCGCAATGTCCTAGTGAGTGACGTATTGAATAGCGAGAGACTCTGACTCAGGAGGTTTTTATGGTACAACTACAAGGAAAGACAGCCTTAATTACTGGGGCTTCCCGTGGTATTGGTAAAGCGATCGCGCTTTTGTTAGCCCAACAAGGGATTCAGCAACTCATTTTAGTGGCACGCGATCGCCAAAAGCTAGCCGAACTTGCCCAAGAGATTGAGGGTACAGGCACTAAAGTGACGACTTTGGCGATTAATTTAGCGAACCCTGTAGAAGTCAACATTGCCATTGCCCAAGCTTGGCGCGATCGCGGTCCGATTGATATTCTGATTAATTGTGCGGGAGTTGCCCACCAAGCCCCCTTTCTGCGATCGCAGTTTCCCAAAGTCCAAGAAGAAATTCAAACCAATCTGTTGGGAATGTATACCATTACCCGCCTGATTGCCAAACGCATGGCCGCCCAGCGTTCCGGAACTATCGTTAACGTTTCCAGCTTAATGGGCAAAGTTGCAGCCCCAACAATGGCGACCTATTCCGCAACTAAGTTTGCCATTATTGGCTTTACCCAAGCCCTGCGTAGCGAACTGGCGGACTATAACATCCGCGTGATGGCCCTGCTTCCCACCCTCACCGATACTGATATGGCGCGGAACTTGCAAGTGTTCCGTTGGGTGGTTCCCATGACGCCCGAACAAGTCGCCAAAGCCCTCGTCGCCGGACTGCATAAGGATAACCCGGAAATTCTAGTCGGCTGGCAAAGCCACCTCGCCGTCTGGTGTAAGAGGTTAGCCCCCCGCTTACTCGAAAAAATCCTTAAAGTTGCTTCGCCCCTCTCTAGCAAGCAAAAACCCCTAACCACTTTTTCGCAAGCAGGGGCAGGTTCCCAATAAATCTGCATGAGGGCTTGGTGTTGCCAAGCCCTCGCTTTTTAGCGCTGGGGGCGAATTAAACGACGGGTATTCACCCATCCTTCTTGCCCAAATTCGCCTTTCACTAGCGCCCAGGTGAGGCCTCTATCTTGATGAGTGCGATAAACAATGACGCCCTCATTTCCTCGAATGGGCGCAACGGGTAAGCCTTCCCCTCGGATGGGGCGATGCAACAGTTCAAAGGAAATACCATTGGTAATCTGAGTGCGATAGGGGGGTATTTCTTCTCCCCAACTATACTCAACTGCGGAGGAACTCCCGTAATTACCAATATCTTGGCTTAAGAGTAACAGACGACTTTCATTAATCCAACCCGCTTGGCCGAGTTGACCTCGAACCATTACCCAAGCGGTGTTTCCGTCCATGTGTCGGCGGTAGACGGTGACTAATTCTTCTGGGCTAACTTCGCCTGTGGTTTGGTTGCGCCTTCCCGGACGGCTTTGGAGTCTTTGCACAGAACCGGGTTCAATTTGACCGCGATAGGGGGTGATGTCTTCTCCCCATTGTTGTTCGATGGCGGGATGAGTTTCAGCATTGATGGGTTCGGCTGGGGGGTTTTGGCGGAAGTCTGAGATTTTTCCGTCGGCGGCGACGGTACAGGTCCCGCTAGCGACGCCGGAGGTGATGCGCCAGTTGACGGTAGTGACACCCGCCGTTGTGTCTTGGGGGCTGACTTCAATCTCTGAGAGGGGAATATTTCTAAAGGCGGGAATGCTATTTCCCACGTAGTTGCGGCAGCTTTGCACGGGTTCGCTGGTTTGGGCAAGGGTAGCCTGGGTCAGGAGGTTCAAGGATGCGATCGCAATCCCAATACTCAAAATAGAATTTACGTTCATGGTTTGTCCAGCAAACTTTAAGGGGCTGATTACAATACAGTCAATCCCTGATTGTCGAGGAAAAGGGTGGTGTTATGACGAAAATTCGGTTTATTTTGTTCGCTTTTTTTGCCCAGAGATGAGTGTTGTTATCTCTGCTTCATCCGATTGACACAGCATTGACACATTCGTTACTTAGGATGAGGGGCAATTTATAGGATTCTTTTGTTCATAAGATGGGTCGCAATTTCACTTTACCAGGATTAGTTAACTTTTAAATCTGTTGGCGATCGCTTAACGTAATTTCTTCTAAAGTTGAGCAGGTGTCTGGAGGGTAATGGCTGCTATAAACCTGATTTAAGCTAAAAAAATGACGTATGAATCCAATGTTTTTATTCTTTTCGGCTAGCTACCCGTTTATGACGGTTGGTTTAATTGTTTTTATTGTGTTTGTATTGCTAAGTTATTTGTTTCCGGAACATTATTAAGCTTTGGCACTGAAACTCAACCTTGAGGGGGTGAGTTTCAATGGAAAGACGGCAATTTATAAGGCGAGTTGGAGTTGAATGTAGTCTTTGGGAGGGTCTACCGATGCAGGGATAATGGGATCGGCCAGTAAAGGTTCTTGCCAATCAGAACTCGGCTGGTACATTTGGCTATCTCTGGCTAGCCATTGTTGAAAGATGGCTTCTCTACCATCATTCGCCTTGTCTATTTGATAGACGCGGATGCGTTTTTTCCCCAGGCTTTCGCAGCGCAACAGTTTTAAGCCGTAGCCGATTTTATCGAGAAATCGCCGGACAATGGTCACAGGGGTAGAGTTAGCCGCAATCCCGATACCAACGGTTGTTTTAATGGTAGGACGATTGGCGAGCGCGATCGCACTCATGGCTTGCAAATCTTCATCGGTATTCTTTAACTCGCGCGTTTCGTTGGCTAATAGGATACCCATCCCCAATCTTGCCATTGTCCCGATGGTTGCGCCGAGTTGGGAACGATTGAAATCGGGTAAAAAGATATTCCCCTCACCTTGTTCAATCAGTTGTTGGGCTAAAGCGCGATCGCGACTGGCGAGATATTGTTGACCGCAGGTGAGAAAATAATGCAAGCGCAGTTGTTCGTACCATCCCGCCTCATCTTTCTGGACTAACTCCGGGGTTACGAGAATCCCATATCGTTGTTGTAACTCATATTTGCGTTGCGATCGCCGTTGTTGAGTGGTTTTAACAATCCGCTTTTTGAGAAGCTGGTACTCGCTGTCGGTTAAATCGGGGCTAGTTGCGATCGCCTCGCACTCGGCCTGATAATTTTGAGAAATAGCAGTTGCGATCGCTTCCGTCAAGTTAGGACTCTCCGCCTCATCCACAGGCTTCGGCGTTGGGGACTTGCGTTTCTCAGTTTCTGGGGGAATCTCAATAATCGAGTGTCCCTCCACCCGCAACCCTTCCAACACCGCCTCGCGATAGCGTAGCATCGTCGCATTCAGGCGAACCGCCATTTTTGCCCAACAAAATAACGATTCTGCTTGGAAACCCACCTCTAAATCGTCGAACGCTTCAAAATCGGTTTGTTGTAACGCCCGAATATTCAACTGGGTTAACCGCTTCGCCGAAGTCAACAACCCTGGAATCGAGGTAGAACCATTCCCCACCTGATTGAACCCGTAAGGCGCAACCCAAAGAAACCGGGGAAGCGGGGCGCGAATTCGGCTTAAGGCTTGTCTGACGCTATTTTCGGCTTGTACCCCTTGGGCAATTCCCCAAACTGAGGTGAAATGGTTTTGCAGTTCAATACTCACCCCCGTTTCAATCGCTGGACTGGCTAACACAATATCGTAATTGGCCAAAACCGTATCCAGGTGATTCACTCCCCCATAGGCGGGATGCGTCGGATCGGCTAAGGATTCAGAATCAATTCTGAGGATGCGATGCTGGGGAAACTCCTGGTTTAAATACGCCTCTAGCGAACAGGTTCCCCACTGACTCCCCCGTCGTTGCGCCGACAGACAGACAAACGGTTTCCCCCCTTCTTTAATATGTTGGGTTAAATCTCCAACTAAGCGTTCTGGCGTGGTGTCGGGATAGTGGAAGATTTCCCAAGCCTCTTGCGTTCCCGGTTTCCAGTCGTTTTCAATAATGTAGGGTTGAATTTCTACCCCTGCTAAGGCGAGGAGGTATTCTAAAGAAGTATCGCTGAGGTCTGCATCGGCGACAAAAACTTGACCTTCTCCTCCCAATACATTCTGCATTAGGGTTTTTAGAGATTTGAGGATGGCGACGCGGTTGGCGTTACAGGTGCGCGAGTTGAGGCCGTGCCATAATACTTGTTCGACTTCATCAATAATCACCACCCCATCTGTCCAATCGGCGGCGTTAAATCGCGCCTGGGAATGGGAGTGAAGCGAGTCGAGACATAAGCCATACCCCATGACGTTCCCTTCGGGGTGGCGGACTTCGGTGATATAGTCGAGTCCGAAACGCTGACACAACTCTTCCACTAAGCGGACGCGATGGCCAATGACTAAGACCCATTGTTGCCGCGCGATCGCACTTTTGACAACGGTTTCTAAAAACTTAGATTTTCCCGTTCCCTTCGCCGACTTAATCCCCACCAGCTTTGCACTTGCAGGAATCGAAAGTTCGCCTAAATAACGGTCATTTACCTGTAAATCGGCTGAATAGGTGAGGCGAGAAAGCGATTGTGCTTTCCACAATTCCAGAGAAACCGCTTGCTGATAAATCTCCTCGAACGTTTCCGGGGAGTGATTGGCGATTAAATCATCCACCCCTTTTCCTAATTCGGGGTTCCAAGTCACCACCTTCACAGAACATCCCGCCTGAGTTAAGAGATATCCCGTTTGGCGAATCGCATGGTGAACGGCTTTAACCGTCTTCGGTTTCGTATCTTGGTCAAAAATCAGGGTGACTTCCCGCTTCGGTATCGCCAGTTTTTCCAGTTGCGGGATTAAATGAGGTTTCCCGATGCGGTTTCCCTGTTCGTTGCGAGGAACGCGATAAGCACCAAAGATTCCCGGTAACGCCACCGCCGCATATCCCGCCGTTAGTAGGGTTCCTGCCTTTTTCGCGCCTTCGGTAATGCATAGGGGAATTTTAGGATTCGCCTGTACCCACTGCCAAAAGCCGCCATCGGGTTGCGTTTCGTCCCTATCGTTGGGAGATATCGGAACTTGGTAACGCTGGCTAATTTTTTGCCAAATATGCAGGGGAACCCGCAAAGCAAATACCCCAATCGGCGCTTTGGGGGGATGTTCGTATTTAATCAGTTTGCGGCCATCTTGGCTGCGGCGCGGTTGTGCGGGTTTGAAGCATCCCCACAAATCATCGCTTCCCGTCAGCAAGTCCACCCCAGAACACCACCAGCCGCCTTGTTCAATGTGCTGGTAGCGTTGTAAAAAGCCATTGCTGACTCTCCCGTCATTGCGTCGCGGGAGGTTATCGGAATACAGCAAGTAGTTGTAAGGGTCTTGTCCGTCGAGAAAAGTAACATTGAGGCGAGTTAGCTGCGTATCCACGCAACTTCTCCCCCATTCCTGTAGGTGATGCATAGTTATGAAACAATGAGTTCGCCCGAACCGCAGGCGACGACTTACGCTATAGATAGTGATGAGATATTAGATTTTAGAATAAAAACGCTATATATGTAAGTGGCTGGGAAAACCAAGTTTGTAGTCTGGCTAACAGTCGGTTAATGGGCAGCCTTTTAGAGTACACCAATCCGGGGTTCTATAGGGGTTGTTTTCTTAGGAAGATTTAACCTGACGGGGTTGTCCCGCCAGGGACTACCGTGTATATACATCTAGGGTAAGAACCCTAAATCCCCGCGCTGACGCGCTGCTGCGCTAGAAAAAAGGGGGACTTTGAATCCGGTTCCCCCCTTTTGTAAGGGGGGTTAGGGGGGATCAAAACCTTGTAGAACAATACTAGAAGACTTATGTATACACGATAGCGCCAGGGATGGGGACGCTTGGGTTACTCGTTACCTTCGATAGGCGCAAACCCTTGACGTTGAATGTTTTCGGTGATGACGCGCGGTTCTAGGAACTGCAATAAATAGTCAGGCCCTCCAGCTTTGGAACCGACGCCGGATAGTTTGAAGCCACCAAAGGGTTGACGAGCAACGATCGCGCCGGTAATGTTGCGGTTAATGTAGAGGTTGCCCACTTCAAATTCAGCCGCCGCGCGGTCGATGTGCGAGGGCGTGCGAGAATAGAGGCCTCCAGTGAGGGCGAAGTTGGTTCCATTCGCCACTTCTAAGGCTTCTGAGAAATCTTGGGCTTTGATGACGGCTAAGACGGGGCCGAAGATTTCCTCTTGGGCAATTTTAGCGGTGGGCGCAACATCCCGAAAGACGACGGGGCCGACATAATAACCATTATCGGGGGCTGATAATTCTAGAGCGATCGCGGCTTCTTGTTTCCCGGTGGCGATATACTCTTGAATCCGTTTTTGGGCGTTTCCATCAATGACTGGCCCAACTTGGGTACTCGTTGCATCCGCCGGGCCAATATTTAGGGATTTGGTTGCCTCTACCAATCTAGCCACGAAGGTATCATAAATTGGGGCGAGGGCGATCGCTCTAGAGCAAGCCGAACATTTTTGACCGCTATAACCAAAGGCTGACTGCACCACCCCTTGCACCGCTTGGTCTAAGTCGGCACTTTCATCGATAATAATCGCATTCTTACCCCCCATCTCAGCAATCACCCGTTTCAGGTGTTTTTGTCCGGGTTGTAAAATTGCGGCATCGGCGTAAATTTGCGCCCCCACTTCCTGGGAACCCGTAAACGCGATTAAATGGACATCGGGATGTTTGACGAGGAAGTTCCCCACAGTCGAACCCTTACCGGGAACGAATTGGAAAACACCCTTGGGAATTCCCGCCTCTACCAAAATTTCTGCTATCTTCGCCGCAATTACCGAAGAAGTTGCCGCAGGCTTAAGTAAGGTACAATTCCCCGTTACTAATGCTGCCACAGTCATGCCCGTTGCGATCGCGATCGGGAAATTCCACGGCGAAATCACCACCGCCACCCCACGCGGCTGATAAACATAGCGGTTGGTTTCCCCTGGGATATCGTAATTGACGCCTGAGTCTAAACGTTCCATCTCCGAGGCGTAATAGCGACAAAAATCAATCGCCTCCGAGACTTCTGCATCCGCCTGTTGCAAAGCTTTCCCTACTTCCAAGCAAACCCAGTAGGATAACTCAGTTCGCCGCTGTTCCATCAACTCGGCGGCTTTTCGCAAAATTCCGGCCCGCTGACGGACTGGCGTTTTCTTCCATTCGGGAAAAGCCGCTTTTGCTGCTTCTATCGCGTCTTTGGCTTGTTCGACTGAAATTTGCCCAACTCTCCCCACCACTTCCTCAAAGTTAGAGGGATTTACCGAGTCAATGTATCCTGAAGCGGGGACATACTCGCCATTAATTAGCGGTAAATAGGTTTTTCCCAACTGTTGGCGAACGGTTTGTAAAGCTTGTTTCGCCGTTTCTCTGGCGTTTGCATCCGCATAATCTGTATCCGGCGCATTGGGGAACGGTAACTCATTGGGACGTTGGCTAACATTCCCGTTGGTTGGAGGAGGACCAATTAATTCTTCAATCGGTCGTTCTTCCATATTTTGCCGCAAGAAAGAGCTATTAGCGGTATTTTCTAACAAGCGGCGAATCAGATATGCCATCCCCGGAAGCAGTTCTCCGTAAGGCGCATAAACTCGAACCCGACTTCCCCTAGCCACCAACGCTTTAGCTAGCGGTTCTCCCATCCCATAAAGAACCTGTTGTTCAAACCGACGCCGGGGGATATTCAGCGTTTCTGCAATGGCTAAAGCTAAGGCTTGGGAACGGACGTTATGGCTACCAATGGCTGCATAGAGATATTCATGGTTTTCTAGCAGTAATTGGGTTAAGCGTTCAAAGTTCGCATCGGTTTCTGCTTTGTCATTAAAGACGGGTTGCGGCCAATTGTGCTGTTGGGATTTAATCGTTTCTTGATCCCAATAAGCCCCCTTCACCAGGCGAACGGTGACGGGATAGCCGCGTTCTTTCGCCCATTCCACTAAACCCTTTAAGTCGGTTAGCGAATCGCGCAAATAGCCTTGAACGGTGATACCAATATCGGTACGGGACCGAAATTCCTCTTCCATTAAAATCTGTTTGAGTATGGCAAAGGTGAGATCCTTATAAACATATTGTTCCATGTCAAAGTGGATGGCGGCTCCTTTTTCTTTGGCATGGCGCAATAGGGTGCGAATTCTTTCCGTTACCCGTTCTTGACTGCCTTGGTCATCAAAAGGATTAAATTGAGAATAAAAGGCGGTTAACTTAACAGAAGCTTGGATAACGGGTAAGGTTTCTCCGTCCGCTTGGTCAATTTCAGGAATCGTTTTCCAACTTTTCGCTTCAGCCGTGAGTTGAGTAATTAAATCGAGATAACTTTCGAGGTAAGCTTGTGCTTCCGTTTCAGTAATTACAGCTTCCCCTAATAAGTCTAGGGTAAAGGCCATTTTATCCTTTCGCAAGCGTTCGATCGTTTTAATCACTTGCTTGAGGTTTTCACCCGCAATGTATTTGTGGGCTAAGGTTTCTACGGCTGTGGATACGGTTCCAGCCGCAATTTGTCCCGGCATTGAGTCGGGGTTAGTAAAGTTGAGAATGCCTTTTAAAGCAGCAGGCAATTCAACCGCTTCTGCCGTTAAATATTCTTGCAAGTGATGGGAAATTTCTGATTTACTTCTCAGGGCGGGCAAACAGTCAATGAAGCGAAAAAGTTGAACGCGCAAACCTGGATTGCTCATTGCCCAATTGAGAATTTTATCATCCCAATTCATTTGATCCCGCATTTGAGCAAAAAACGAGCGTTTTTCCCGCGTTGCTGCTAAAAGTTGTTTAGCAATTTCTTGAGTTTTGGCTTCGTAAGTGTTATTTGAGATTTGAACTACCACAACGGTTAAACTCCAATTCGCGGCAAGATGTGAGCGAACAAAATGCGCTTGCCTAGAGTTTCATTGTACTGCGGTTAACTGATACGTTTAGAACGAGATTTGTTAAGAGGATTGAGAATCTTACAAGTTCAACCGGGGGAACGGCTAGAATCGACAATACCTTACCATTAACACGGCCGTCAGGGTGCAATCTATACCGGGTTTTTGTCACAAATTTGTGACATTTCTTCAAGGATATCCATTATGATGACGGCGCGCTTTGTAAAGCTATTCCGGTCGGGATCGCTCTTTCTCTGGCTTTCCCTGGGGTTGGGAGTCGTCAGTTGTACCCCATCCCCCAGTTCAACGCAATTAGACGTATGGTACCAAGAAGCGATCGCCGCCGACCGCACCCTGCTGCAACAACAAACGCAACTGATTCAACAACAGCAATGGGTTCTAGAAATATCCGGGCAAACGCGATCGGGCGAAAGCGTACAATTAAACTGGGCAGAACTTGCGCCTTTAGCCACTACAGTAGTCCAAACGCGATCGCCCCATCACCTCAGTAACCCAGAAGAAATCCTACAATTTCGGGGAATACGCGTTTCCGAACTCCTCGCCCGAATCGGTACGGCGGCCAATGCCACTAAAATTACCTTTGTTGCCTACGATGGCTATCGCGCTACCGTTGATATTGCCGACTTGCGCCGCTATCCCGTCACGCTAGCCTTAGAAATGAACGGGATGCCCATTTCTCGTAGCGAGGGGGGACCGTTATTTCTGGTATTTCCCTATCACGATTTTCCCGAACTAGAATCTCCCTATCCCGACCCCTTTTGGGTCTTCTACGTCACTAACATTATTGTGGGAACTGAGCCAATTGAACTCCAGGTTGGCGAAACCACTCTCACCCAAACCGACCTACAATCGTTAGAACCGATTTCGATTGAAGAAACCGTCAGTTATCGGATGGGTTGGCCCAGTACCCCTGTAAAATTGCAGGGTTATCGCCTTCGGGATATTCTGCAATGGGCAAATCTTCCCCTCCCTGAAAACGGTAAAGTCATTATTGAAGCCAAACCCCCCATTTACCAAGGTTCTGAAAATCCCCTGCGCTTTAACCTCTCCGATATCCAAAACTGCGATATCTTCCTCGCCACCTCCTGGGGACCTTCCGCAGAACCCATCCCCACCCGCTTAGGAGGTCCTGTCACCCTCGCAATTCCTTCTAGCTGTAACCGCCAAACTCAAACCTTCCCCGAAGAGTTGCGTTGGATTACCTTTGTGCAGAGCGTTCGAGTTCAGGGAGAATAGGGTGGGGGGATGGGGAGATGGGGAGATGGGGGGATGGGGAGTAGAAGTGCTAGCTTTTGCGAAACAATATGACAATTTTTCTAGGTATAGCTCGCTAGATCGGCTGTCCAATATTATTGTTGTGGGAAAGCACTTTGATCTTCTTCCTCCAACTCCCAACTCCCAACTCCCTTCTTCCCTAACCCCCAACTCCCAACTCCCAATTCCCTTCTTCCCCCAACCCCCAACTCCCAACTCCCAATTCCCTTCTTCCCCCAACCCCCAACTCCCAACTCC